>CAIJOE010000154.1 GCA_903822245.1 uncultured Actinomycetes bacterium | reverse complement strand
ATGCTTAACGTGCCATTTGCTATTGCCGATGCCACGGCGCTTACTGAGGCTGGATATGTGGGCGAGGATGTTGAAAATATCTTGCTAAAACTTATTCAAGCTGCTGACTTTGATGTTAAGAAAGCAGAAACTGGAATTATTTATATTGATGAAATCGATAAAGTAGCTCGCAAGAGTGAGAATCCATCAATTACTCGCGATGTTTCAGGTGAAGGTGTCCAGCAAGCGCTTCTTAAGATACTTGAGGGAACTACCGCCTCTGTTCCACCACAAGGTGGCCGCAAGCACCCACATCAAGAATTTCTACAGATTGATACCACAAATATTCTCTTCATAGTTGGCGGTGCATTTGCCGGACTTGAAAAGATAATTGAGGGCCGCAAAGGAAAAGCAGGAGTCGGCTTTAATGCCACCTTGCAATCTGTTGGGGGAGAAGAGAAGAAAGATCTGTTCGGTGATGTAATGCCAGAGGATTTATTGAAGTTTGGAATGATTCCTGAATTTATTGGACGCCTACCAATTCTTACCTCGGTTGAGAATTTAGATCGTCCAGCACTAATGGAAATTCTTACTGAGCCAAAGAATGCTTTAGTAAAGCAATATCACAAGTTATTTGAATTAGATGGCGTGGAATTAGAAGTAACACCTGATGCACTTGAAGTAGTAGCCGATCTTGCGATCAAGCGTGGCACCGGTGCTCGTGGACTTCGTGCAATTATGGAAGAAACTCTTCTAAGTGTGATGTATGAAATTCCTTCAAAGCCAGAAGTTGAGCGCGTGATCATCACGCCGCAGGTAGTTCTAAAAGAAGCTGCCCCAACATTAATTACCCGTCCAGGTGGGCCAAAGCGCGCAAGTAAGAGCGATAAGGGTGAAAAGTCAGTCCAACCCGAAAAGGGCGAGGAAAAGACCGCTTAATCTTTAATCTAGACTGACCCATTATGAGCGAAGGCAAAAAGAAGGAACTGGCCGCCACATTCACGCCAGCTGAGATTGAAGCCCCGCTCTATCAAAAATGGATTGATGCTGGTTACTTCAAAGCTGATTCATCTTCAGATAAGCCACCTTTCACAATAGTTATTCCACCACCAAATGTGACAGGTTCACTTCACATTGGTCACGCACTTGATCACACACTGCAAGACATTGTTATTCGAATGAAGCGGATGAAGGGTTTTGAAACTCTTTGGCTTCCGGGAATGGACCACGCAGGAATTGCTACCCAAAATGTTGTTGAAAAACAATTGGCAACTCAGGGAAAGACTCGTCACGACTTAGGCCGCGAAGTTTTTATTGAAACAGTTTGGAAGTGGAAAGCTGAATCCGGTGGCGCAATTCTGGCCCAGATGAAGCGCCTTGGTGACTCAGTTGACTGGAGCCGTGAGCGTTTCACTATGGATGAAGGCCTTTCAAAGGCGGTCCAAGAAATATTTAAGCGGTTGTATGACGCAGAATTGATTTATCGGGCAGAACGAATTATTAACTGGTGCCCACGATGTTTAACGGCGCTTTCAGATATTGAAGTTGAGCATTCAGATGATGCTGGTGAATTCGTTCAGGTTCGTTATGGGGATGAGAATATTTCGATAACAGTTGCTACTACCCGTGCGGAAACAATGATGGGTGATGGAGCTGTTGCAGTTCACCCAGATGATCCTCGTTATAAGGACCTAATTGGTAAGCAAGTACTTCTGCCATTAGTAAATCGAATGATCCCAATTATTGCTGATGAACTTGTTGATCCAGATTTTGGTACTGGTGCGGTGAAGGTAACTGGAGCCCACGATCCAAATGACTTTGAAATGGCTATGCGCCATGGAATAGATATGCCAGTGATCATGAATGAACATGGTGTTATGGCAAATTCCGGAACGAGATTTGATGGCATGGATCGTTTCCAAGCTCGAAAAGAAGTCGTTGACGAACTTCGCGAAATGGGTCGAATAGTTGGCGAGAAGCGTCCATATATTCACGCTGTTGGTCATTGCCAGCGTTGTGAGACAGCAGTAGAGCCAAGACTTTCAAAGCAATGGTTTGTGAAAGTTGCGCCACTTGCAAAAGCAGCCGGTGATGCGGTGCGCGATGGTCGAATTAAGATTGAACCTGAAGAACTTGCACCAAGATATTTCGACTGGATCGATAATATGCATGATTGGTGTATTTCTCGCCAACTTTGGTGGGGACACCAAATTCCGGTTTATTACGGACCAAATGATGAAGTAGTTGTTTGTGGTCCAAATGATCAACCTCCTGCTGGTTATATCCAGGATCCAGATGTTCTAGATACTTGGTTTTCTTCCGGCCTATGGCCATTTTCAACTCTTGGTTGGCCAGAGATGACAGCTGATTACAAGAAGTTCTATCCAACAAGTGTTCTAGTAACTGGTTATGACATCTTGTTCTTTTGGGTTGCACGAATGGTTCTACTTGGTTTATTTGCTACAGATGGGCGAGCACCATTTCACACCATCGCACTTCATGGTTTGGTGCGTGATCGTTTTGGCAAGAAAATGAGTAAGTCTCGTGGCAATACCGTCGATCCAATTGAATTTATGGATAAGTACGGATCAGACGCCCTTCGCTTTACCTTGGCCCGCGGTGCTAATCCAGGCACAGATCAAGCATTAGCCGAAGAGTGGATTGGTGGATCTCGTAACTTTGCAACCAAACTTTGGAATGCAACTCGGTTTGCAGTTATGAATGGGGCAACCGTTGAGGGTGCGCTACCAGCATTTGATTCCCTTGATTCCATCAATAAATGGATCTTGACTAGACTTGATGAAACTATTGAATCTGTTGATGCTCT
>CAIJOE010000153.1 GCA_903822245.1 uncultured Actinomycetes bacterium | reverse complement strand
CATCTGGAATTGAAAAGACTGTGATCGTGCAAACAGTTACTAACTATGAAGAGACTCCGGTATTACTAGACCTTGCTTCTAAGGATGAACTAGTTGCTGGGGTTGTCGGTTGGTTAAAGATCGATGCCCTCGATGCGATTGCCCACTTAGAGCAATTTCTAGATCTACCGGGTGCAAATTACCTAAAAGGTATTCGCGACATCGTTCAAGACCATCCAGATTCAAATTACCTGGCGCGCCCCCAAGCAATAAAGAATGTTCAAGAGCTTGGTAGGCGCGGAATAGTTTTTGACTTACTAACCAAGACGCCAGAACTTTCAGGAGCTATTGAAATGGTGAAGAGTTGTCCTAATACCCAATTTGTGATGGACCATATTTCAAAGCCTTATATTTCAAAAGGTTTAATGGAGCCGTGGAAGAAATTAATTTATGAATTAGCTGCGTATGAAAATGTAGTTTGCAAAGTTTCAGGAATGATTACCGAAGCAGATCATAGGAAATGGAAGAGTGAAGATTTCAAACCTTATTTTGAAATAATTCTTGATGCTTTTGGAATTGAAAGATTAATGTTTGGTTCTGACTGGCCGGTTTGCAATTTAGCTGGAAATTATTCACAAGTTGTAGGACTTGTTGAAAAATTGTCGAAGGATTTGTCCACCTCAGAGAAATCTCTGCTTTGGGGTGAGGTCGCCAATAAGACCTATAAATTGGCGCTTTAAATAACGTTTAAATAACAATCCCCCCTTACGCGTCGGTATTTACCCTCCGGCTTGGACTATGTCGGCCATCACAGGTAGGTTTTGTCCTACAGCGATCATGCTGCTTTCGAAAGGAAATACATGAAGAACAAGAAGCTAATCACCGCAGTTGTTGCCCTCGCAACACTCGGTCTTGTAGCTAGCACAGGCACAGTTGCCCGCGCTGCTGACAAGACACTAAAGCTTGAACTAATTTCAAAGGGTGAAACTCACCAATTCTGGCAAGCTGTTAAGAAGGGTGCTGTAGATCAGGCTGCAAAGATGAACGCAACAGTTCACTTCCAAGGACCTGCTTCAGAAACCATGATTGACAAGCAACTAGAAATGCTAGATGCAGCAATCGCAACAAAGCCAGATGCAATCGGTTACGCAGCTCTTGGAACAACAGAAGCTGTTTCACACCTTGCAGCTGCTAACAAGGCAGGAATTCCTGTTTACATGTTCGATACAGCTGCTAAGTGCACAGGTGCACTTGGTACAGCTTCAACATGTGCACTTGGTGTTGCATACACAAACAGCCTTGCTGCAGGAGCTCTTGCTGCTGACAAGATGGCTGCTCTAATCGGTGGCAAGGGCAAGGTTCTTGTCGTTGGTCACTCACAAACAAACCAAACAGGTATTGACCGTCGTGATGGTTTCATCAACGAAATGAAGAAGAAGTTCCCTAAGGTAACTCTTCTTCCAACACAATACTCTGAGGGTGGAGACGCTCAAAAGGCTCAAGATATCGTTGCAACAGCAATCGTTGCTAACAAGGACCTAAAGGGTATCTACGGAACAAACGAAGGTGTATCAATCGGAGCAGGCCAAGCATTCAAGGCTGCTAACTTGAACCTAGGAAAGATCAAGCTAATTGGTTTTGACTCAGGTGCACAACAGATTGCAAACATCAAGTCAGGTCTACAATCTGGCGCAATCACACAGAACCCAATCGGTATCGGTGCAAAGACAGTTGAAGCTCTTGTGAACTATGTTCGCAACAAGACTGTTCCAAAGCCACTAATCGACACAGGTTTCTACTACTACAACGCTAAGAACATCACAGCACCAGAAATCGCTGCTGATCTCTACAACTAAGTAGTTACCTCAGTAAAGAAGGCCGGGATTTCATCCCGGCCTTCTTTCATTTCTAGAATATGTGCTCTACAACGCTTGAAGATTTAGTGGTCAAGGGCCAAAAACTTGAATATGATTACCAATGTATTCAAGAGCTTGCTTTAAACCAGCTTGGGGGAATAAATGGCAGCAGCACAACTCTTATCTCTTTCGGGAGTAAGTAAAGAGTTTCCTGGCGTTAAGGCACTGAACAATGTTCACTTTGATTTAAATAAAGGTGAGGTTCATGCGCTAGTCGGTGAAAACGGAGCTGGTAAATCTACTTTGATGAAGATTCTCTCCGGAATCTATAAGAAGGATACGGGTGAGATTACCTATCTTGGCAAGCATGTAGACGTGAATAGCCCAATCGAGGCGCACCACCTTGGAATTAGCATCATCCATCAAGAACTCAACTTGATGCCTCACCTAACAGTTGCTGAGAATATATTTATTGGCCGTGAAGATCGCCTAAAGGTGCGACCATTTTTAAATAAGACACGCCAGAATATGGCGGCTGCCGAACTCCTAGCAGAGCTAAGTCTGAAATTGGACCCAAAGACTTTAGTTGGAGATCTAACTATTGCTAAGCAGCAAATGGTTGAAATTGCTAAGTCAGTTTCATATCGTGGCGAGGTAATCATCATGGATGAGCCAACCTCTTCACTTACCCCCGCTGAAACAGAATCCCTCTTTGAAATCATTCGCACATTAAAGGCAGCCGGTAAGGGAGTTGTTTATATTTCCCACCGCCTTGAAGAACTTGAGCAGATTTCGGATCGAATTACCGTAATTCGTGATGGTGAATACGTAAAGACGTTGATTACCAAAGAGACAAATATTCCAGAAGTAATCTCGCTAATGGTTGGCCGCAAAGTTGATCAGGATCAACGTCCGGAACTTCGTAGTCAAAATAGTGACGTGGTTTTAAAGGTGGAAGGAATTTCGACCAGAAATCTTCTAAAGGATGTCTCATTCGAGCTAAAGCGTGGAGAGATTTTGGGATTTGCTGGGTTGATGGGTTCTGGTCGCACCGAACTTGCACGCGCACTAATCGGCGCAGATCCAAAGACCGCTGGAAAGGTCTTCCTAAAGGGTGAAGAAGTAAAGATTAAGAGCCCTTCAGACGCAGTTAAATCTGGAATTGGATATCTATCTGAAGACCGAAAGCGATTTGGATTACTACTTATTCAAAATGTTACCTTTAATGTAATTCTTGCCTCTATCCCTGGCTTCACTAGATTTGGCTTCGTAAAGTCTGGACCTGCAGCCGGAATAACGCGTGATGCAATTGCTCAACTAAAGATTCGTACTCCATCAGAGAAGCAACTCGTTAAGAATCTCTCAGGTGGAAATCAGCAGAAAGTGGTTATTGCAAAGTGGCTAACCCGTAACTGCGATATCTTGATTTTCGATGAACCAACTAGAGGTATTGACGTTGGTGCAAAGGATGAAATCTACAAGCTACTTACAAAATTGGCTTCCGAGGGTAAATCAATCATCATGATTTCCTCAGAATTACCAGAAGTTCTACGCATGTCAGATCGAGTTGCCGTCATGTGTGAAGGAAGACTGACTGGAATCATCAATAATAAAGATGCAGACCAACACACCATCATGCAATACGCAACCAAGTACCGCGACTAAGGAAAAGGGAAAGAGAAAAATGTCAGATGTATTAAAAACAGCAGGGGACGAAACCCAAGGCGAGAGCAAGATTAAAGAAATTATTCGCCGCGAGATCGGTCAAGTCTTAGCACTTGGCTCACTAGTAGTTCTCTTCGCCTTCTTCTCAATCATGCGTCCGGTCTTCTACTCATGGGCGAACGTTTCCAATGGCATCTTGATGTCTACCACCGTTACTGGTTTGCTGGCGATCGGAATCACCTTCGTGATCATCACTGGTGGTATCGACCTTTCAATCGGAACTGGAACCGCACTCTGTGCGATCATGGTCGGTAAGTTAGTTGTTGCTTGGCACCTAAATCTGATTGGCGGAGTAGTCATTGGCGTCGTCATGGGTGCTTTCATTGGCGTAGTAAACGGAATATTAATTACGCTTCTTAAGTTGCCACCATTCATTGCAACTCTTGCAACAATGAAGGCTGCGCAAGGCTTGGCTTTGATTATTTCTCACATGCGTCCAATTCACTTCTCTGATGGCGTTAAGGGCTGGGATAAAATTGCTCAAGGTCACCTAATCCCCCAGATACCTAACGGAGCGACAATTCTCTTTGTTGGCGCACTAGTAGCTTCAATTATCTTGAACCGTACCGTTCTAGGGCGCTACACCTTTGCAATTGGTTCAAATGCTGAAGCTACAAAACTTTCTGGCGTAAAAGTTGATCGTTGGTTGATCGCGATTTATGCACTTTGTGGAGTTTATGTTGGTCTAGCTGCTGTAATGCTTACTTCCCGCCTTGGTTCAGCTCAGCCTGATCTTGGTCTGGGATATGAACTAGAAGCTATTGCTGCAGTAATCATTGGCGGAACTTCAATCCTTGGTGGAAAGGGTTCAATCCGCGGAACAATTATTGGTGCGCTGATTATGTCTGTTCTAATCAACGGTCTTCGAATCCTCGAGCTCCAACAAGAATGGCAGTATGTTGTTGTTGGAATCGTTATTATCTTGGCGGTTTGGAGCGATAACGTTCGTCGTCGCCGCGCTGGAGATGTTAGTTAATTAAGTTAAATTAAAAGCCCGCTTCTTAAATGAAGCGGGCTTTTTTATGTGGTGGCGGGTGAAGGATTTGAACCTTCGAAGGCAGAGCCGGGGGATTTACAGTCCCCTCCCATTGGCCGCTCGGGCAACCCGCCAAGGTTT
>CAIJOE010000152.1 GCA_903822245.1 uncultured Actinomycetes bacterium | reverse complement strand
GCCAGTTAGCCATGGGAATAAACCAATCTCTTGAGGCGAAAAATCATTTCCGCAGTGAATAAAAGTTAAGCGTAAGTGTAACCACCCTTTTACTTACATAGGGAAGAGATTGGTCACAACCCCTTTAACGCCTGGCTTACAGATAAAGGTCATGCCAGCCTGTGGTGGTGCATCGGCTGCGCCATTGTGCGCGGTCGTAATAATCAAAGTGTCTAACTCAGGTCCGGCAAAGACGCAGCTAGTTACGAATGGCGCAGGAATATTAATTTCCGCTGTGATGGTGAAATCCTTATCAAAGCGGCGAACAACTGAACCGCCCCAAAATGCAACCCAGAGGCCATCTTCAGCATCGATTGACATGCCATCAGGAAGACCAGGATCACCTTCAGGAACGTTCCACATTGCTTTTCGATTAGAGATTGTTCGACCATCGGATGCAAGATCAAATCGATCAACACTGCGCGCTGGGGTATCTATGTAGAAGAATGCATCATTTTTATATGACCAATCCATTCCATTGCTGATAGTTACATCATCAACAATGCGCTCTAAAAAAGAACTATTAGGTGCGTATCGATATAACGCACCTTCACCTGGTTTTACGTCATACGTCATTGTTCCAAGTATCAAATCACCTTTACGAGAAACTTTTGCATCATTCCAGCGAGTAGGAAAAGTATCTACATCACCAGCAACTGTTGAACGCGTTGGCAGCTGGTGAATTGTTCCGTCTGGATCTCGCAGAACTGGACCGCTGACAGTTCCTAGTACTTCTCCGCCTTGTGTGCGCGGGATTGCAAATGAAACATGTTCTGCGGTGTCATAGCCACCTGTCAGACCTGTTTCAAGATTTCGCCACATCACTTGGCTTTCAAGGATGTTCACCCACATCACATGGTTATTTCCGGGCCCTGAGGAAGTGGGACCTTCACCGAGATAGCACTTACGCTCGTCGAAGACTTCCACTGAGATTTTTGTCGACATCTTTAAGCCCCTTAAAATAATTGCGGAAAAGGATTTCTCCTGAATTCAAGTTAGTGTAAATTAGAGGAAATACTCAATAGGCGCCAGAAGTTGAATTGCGCACAATCGGAAGGTTCACAATGACTCAAGACCGCACATCCGTAGCAGGGCAGATTTCGGTAGTCACCGGTGCTGCTAGTGGTATCGGTCGTGCCTCAGCGATTCTTATAGCAAGTCGCGGCGCCCATGTTGTTGCCCTTGATGTCAATGAAGCTGGTTTGAAATCTGTCGTTGAAGAGATCAAGAGTGCCGGGGGCAGTGCTTCCTATAGCCTCTTTGATTTAGGTTCGGAAGAAAATGTCCGCTCAACAATCAAAGCTATTGAAAAAGAGCATGGCCGAATTGATTCAGTGGTCAATGCCGGCGGCATTACCGGACCAACTGGCAAGCAGACAGAAGATATTAGTTGGGATGATTTTCTTAAACCGTTAACCATTGATCTCTTCGGAGCAATCTGGATAACACAAGCGGTTATGCCTCTGATGAAAGCGAAGAAATATGGGCGCATAGTTCAAGTTGTATCTATTGCAGGAAAAGAAGGAAACCCTGGAATGTCTCCATATAACACTGCAAAGGCAGGGCTTATTGGTTACGTAAAAGGTGTAGCGAAAGAAGCTGCAGCATCTGGAGTTGTCATTAACTCATTAGCACCCGCAGTAATTCGCACAGCAATTAATGAGAACACCACTGAAGACACCATGAAATATATGATTTCTCGAATTCCTATGGGGCGAATCGGTGAGTCAGAAGAGGTTGCCGAGATGATCGCATTTATGGCATCTCCTGCCTGTTCTTTCACGACAGGATTTACCTTCGATGTCTCAGGTGGTCGCGCAACCTATTAAAGATTCTCCCCGCTAGGGGTGGCACTGTAGGAGAAATTGAGAGTTTGTCTAGAGGGTAAATCTATTTATTCTTTTTTTGGTGGCGATTAGTCTCAATTAATTTACGCGTAAATAGAACCTGGTTGAGCCGGATTGGGAGTTACCCAAACGTTACCGATGTTTGAGATAAAACCCTTGTTT
>CAIJOE010000151.1 GCA_903822245.1 uncultured Actinomycetes bacterium | reverse complement strand
TTTACAGTAATTCGTAAATACTTGACACCAAAGAAACTACAGGCCGAATCTTTGGCTGCAGGGCAATTGGTAGTAGCTTCAATTACTTTATTACCGTTCTATTTAATCAATGGCATTTCTAAAGATGAGTACCGCCCGGGACCAATTCTTGCAATGGTGGCTCTTGGGGTCTTTGGCAGTGGCTTTGCATACATATGGAACTTTAGAATCGTAGAGATTGCTGGGAGCTCCATTGCAAGTTCGGTGACCTACTTAACTCCAGTGGTTGCAGTTTTTGTTGGATGGATCTTTTTGGGTGAAAATATTTCTTGGAACGAGCCTTTGGGTGGGTTAGTAGTGTTATTTGGCGCCGCGCTCTCTCAGGGAAGAATTAAAGCTTTCAAAAATTAGGCATAATTAGACAGTGCGCAAATTAATTACCATCACCCTTTGCCTTGGGTTATTGATGGCTGGAACACAAAGCGCGAGTGCAAATATTCTTCCACCAGCATTCTTAAAATTAGCAACTTCACCAGCTTTGGCTAATCCTGGAATTATTGTTATTGATCCAAGCAATGAAGGAACTCTTTATGATGAAACGGGAGATACGCCGCGCGCCCCTGCATCAGTTTTAAAACTAGTTGCGATGACGACCGCTATCACTGAGTTAGGTCCAACTAAAACTTTCCTAACCGGTATCTATTCCACCACTAAACCTAATACCTTTTTAATACATAGCGATGGCGACCCTTGGATGACAGCTTCAAAATTTGAAGCTAAGAAATATCACAGAGTTTTCTTTCCCGGTTTAATCAGCACTGCTCTTGCAACGACCAAGTCCCATAACATCACACTTTTAAATAGCGGTGTTTATACGAAAGATTTACAGAGTATTCAGAAGTTTTTTAGTAAGAAGTACCACTTCACGATTAAGCCAGTTGCAAATCTAGAGGCGGCTATGTCGACTGCAAAGAATCTACTAAAGGAAAGTACTTCACCAAGTGTTAGTGAGATCGCACAATTTTGTCTCCTTTATAGTGACAATCTCCTAGCCGAAAGACTTTCAAGAACTGCTGCTCACCAAATGGGATTCACAGCGAATGGTGAAGGAATTCAAAGTGCTTTTATAAAAACTTTGGAAAAGTTAGAAGTTCCAATAGACGGGCTTCAAGTTTTTGATGGGAGTGGTCTTTCACACGATGATCGAATTACACCAAAAACTCTAGCTATGTTGTTAATCAAAATTAAATCTGATCCAGATCTTAAAGTTATTTATGATGGCTTGCCGGTAGCTGGAAAGACTGGGACATTGGAAAGCAGGTTTGTTAAAGATGCGCCTTCGGCAGTCGGGTTAATCAAGGCAAAGACCGGATGGATCAATTCTTCGGTCAGTTTGGCAGGCTTTGTTGAAGTAGGAAGCGAAGAATATGTATTTGCCGTTATTGCCGACAAAGTAACGCCACGTGAGACTAATCGTGCACTTGCCCGCAAAGCAATCGACAAAATGCTTGCCACAATAGCCAAGCCAAGTTCATCAGGCTCAAGTAGTCTAAACGAGTGAGTAAATCTTCTATTTCACCATATATCGCACTCATGAAGCTGCGAGTGGTGGAGCTATTGCTAGTCACGACATTGCCAGCGCTATTTCTGGCACAAAAAGGTGTTCCTCCTTGGTCGATAACCCTTTGGACTTTGTTAGGTGGAACCCTGGCGGCTGGCGCCTCCAATGCATTTAACATGATTATCGAAGTTGATTCAGATCGTTTGATGGCTAGAACTTCAAAGCGCCCAATAGTTACTGGTGCTGTAACAGAAACACAGGCATTTATCTTTGCTTCTGCACTGACCGTAATTTCACTAACAATTTTTTCAGTGTTCACAACACTGCTAGCAACAGTTCTTACCGGAGCAGCGATAGTTTTTTATGTCTTTGGTTATACGATTGGCCTTAAGCGACGCACTTCTCAAAATATTGTTTGGGGTGGTGTTGCTGGATGTATGCCAGTACTAATTGGATGGGCAGCAATAACCAACTCACTATCCTTAACGGCTTGGCTTTTCTTTTTTGTTATCTTCTTTTGGACGCCGCCGCATTTCTGGGCGCTAGCAATAAAATATCGTGATGACTATGAAGCTGCTGGTATTCCAATGCTGCCAGTAGTTGCTTCAATCAAGTCTGTTCAAAAGCAATCTTGGTTTCACACAATTGCAATGATTATTTGCTCACTTGGCGTAAATTGGAGCGAACATCTTCCGTGGTGGTGCTGGGTAATAACTTTGGCCTTAGCACTTGGCTTTATCCAGCAATTAGTAAGAATTGATGGGCCAGATTCTGGAAAAGCCGCAGCCAAGATGTTTCAGTGGTCTATCACTTACCTCAGCGCCTATTCATTACTTTTAGTCATCGCAGTACTTGTTCTAAACCCTTAATAAGATCCGCTTCATTTACCAAGTCGACAGAAAGTCGAGCAAGGTAGTCAGTAATACACATAGGAACGGATGTAAATCGTTGCGGGGAACCTTTAGGGTCTAAAGTCTTGGTATGAATAAGAGTGCAATTACTGTCTCGGGCCTAAGCAAGGTTTATGGGGATAGGCCAGCTATATCTGATGCGCACTTCGATGTTCCCGTAGGAAGTATTTGTGGGTTTGTTGGCCCTAATGGATCAGGCAAGACCACAACTATTCGAATGCTGCTTGGTTTGATAACTCCAACCCAGGGAAGTGCAATGGTATTGGGCGAAAGTATTAAGCATCCAGAAAAGTATTTGCCAAAAGTTGGCGCGATGATTGAAGGACCAGCATTTTATCCAGCACTTTCAGGAGCTGAAAATCTGCGGGTACTTGCCGATCTTGGCGGATTTCCAATCTCTAGAGTTCCTCAATTGCTAGAAAAAGTTGGGCTAGCAGAGCGAGGAAAATCAAAATACAAAACGTATTCACTTGGGATGAAACAACGACTCGGTATTGCTGCCGCGCTCCTACCAAATCCTGAACTTTTAATTCTTGATGAACCTACCAATGGCTTAGATCCTTCTGGCATTCAAGAAATTCGTGAGTTACTTCGTGAGCTTTCCAAATCAGGAACAACAGTATTTGTTTCCTCGCACCTCTTGAGTGAGTTGGAAATGATTTGTGATCACTTAGTAATGCTTCGACTTGGCAAAGTTATTTTTACCGGTTTAACTCATGAATTATTAGCTGCCCAGTCTCCGCTAATTGTTGCAACGCCTGAATATGAGGTCGATTTAACAAAATTAGTAAAGATTGTTGAAGATAGTGGGCACAGCGTGCAAGTTAAAGAAGGAAGTCTTCATATTAATTCTGCGCCAGAATGGTCAGCAACTTTAAATCGACTGGCATTTGATTCTGGGATCACTTTGAAATCAATTTCACCAATAATGCCTACCCTAGAAGAAACGTTCTTTGAGATGACTGAGGATCAAAAATGAGAAGCGTTGTACTTGCTGAAGGACGCAAACTTCGCCGCCCAACTCTTCTACTCTCTACTTTGGCAACTGTTACAGCACTTACTGGGCTCTTTACCTCACTGGTTTTTTTACGTATTAATTCTGGGCAGAACACTAGACGTGGTGCATCAATTTCAGCTCTACAACTTAGCCAAGCAACAGGATTGACTTACGGCTTTAAACTTGTTGGAGTTTTTCTTGGGTTAGTTGCACTTTGTATTTTTGCTTCACAAACTGCTCAGGAATACACCTATGGCACACTTCGTAATCTATTGGTTAGACAACCTTCTCGGATGAAGATTCTCTTTGGAAAATTTATTTCCATGGCTTTGTTTGCAGCTTTGATGGTTATCTTTGCAGGTGTAGTAAGCATTGCACTTTCCTACCTTCTTTCAGGAAAAGCGAAAGTTGATACAACCAAATGGGGAAGTAGCCAAGCACTTCATCTTCTCGGCCAAACTACTTTGAACTTGTTTATCGCCACCATCTGTTATGGACTACTTGGCATGATTCTTGGGTTGTTTTTCCGCTCGCCAATAAGTGCTATTTCAATCGGAGTGCTCTGGTCGCTAATTCTTGAGAATATTCTGGGAGCCGTCATTTCAAGTACGATGAAATGGCTTCCAGCTGCTAATTTTTCAAATATCGGTGAAGGTGGATCAGTAGCTGCTTCTTATCAACACTCACTATTTGTTTCCGCGCTTTATATCTTTGTTGGAGGGTCGATAGCTGCGGCCCTGTTTAAGCGAAGAGATGTCGCAAATTAGCGACACATAGATCTCCATTTATTACATATCCAAGGAATAACTCATGGCGTTGCGTATCCTTAAGTCATCCACTTCCCTGGGGGCTATAGACAATGCGACGCAAGAAAATAACTCAAGCAGTTGGTGCTGTTATAGCACTAACTCTTTTGGCCTCGCTTTCAAGCACTGCTACTTCTCAAGCAAAGACCCCCGCACCAACCCAAGAACAAATTGATGCAGCAAAAAAGGCTGAAGAAGCCAAGGCTGCGGCAGCTAAAGCTGCTGCCACGCAACTAAGCAAAGCCACCCAGACTTTAAATCAATTGACTGCTTTAGCAGATCAAGCTCGCGCTTCCTATAACCGAGCACTTAAAGAGTTAGCTGTTGCTGTTTCAAATGCAAATGCTGCAGCAGTTCATGCTGCAAAGACCCAAGCAGCGGTTAGTGCTGCCAATATAACCATCGGAAAGATGGCGGCAAATGCCTACAAAATGGGTGGAGATTTTACAAATATAAACTCAGTACTAAGTGCAAACGGTCCCCAGGATTTAGTTGATCGATTAACAACTCTAAATAATCTTGGCGCAGGAAATGCAACTGCCCTAAAGAGATTCCAAGCAGCAGAAACTGCAGCCAAGGCGGCCAAGGCAGAGGCAGATCGCACAAAGGCCGCGCAGGTAACAGCAACACAAAAAGTGGCAGACACAAAGAAAATTGCTGACGATGCAAAGGCTGCTCAAGCAAAAGAAGTTGATCGACTACGAGCGATTCAAAACCAATTAATGGCTGATTTTGCTAAAGCAAAGAATTTCCGTGTCACATTAGAGCAACAACGACAATTAGCACTTCTTGAAGAGGCAAATGCAAATATCGCAGCTACAACAAATGTTAAATATAAAGTTTGGCCAGATCGAGGATTTAGTGGTCGATCTACAATTCGCTCAACCGAATCAATTCGAGCTGCTGCTGTTGCATATGCCAAGACACAAGTGCTTGCTCGTTACCCATATGTCTGGGGAGCACAAGGACCAAATTCATTCGATTGTTCAGGTTTGGTTTATGCCTCTTATCGCTCTGCTGGGCTTGGATATCCAGAGTGGAGTCGTCTAAATGCGGCGCTCTATTTTGTTGCTACTAAACGCGTTCCATTTAGCCAGTTGCTTCCCGGTGACCTGCTTTTCTACTCTTACGATGGATCGGTACAAAACATTCACCACATCACTATTTATGCAGGCGGAGGCAAGATGTGGGAGGCAAACTCTAAGAAAGTTGGCCTTATTTTCTCCGATATGTACAGCATTAAGGGCTTAATGCCATCTGGCGGCCGAGTATAAATTCTTAATAGAGTGTTCCAGTGAGCACTCATAACCCAGCAGTTCTTGAATTGCGACAGGCAATTCGTCCATGGTTATCTAAGCTCGAACTTCACGAAAAAGTATTGGTGGGAGTTTCTGGCGGTGCCGATTCGCTAGCTCTTGCCTGCGCTACGTACTTAGAAGCAAAAGATGATTTTAATATTATTCCAGTCGTCGTTGACCATGGTTTGCAGGCTAACTCGGCTCAAATTGCGGCGGATACTGTTTCAAAACTTAAAGGATTTGGTTTTACCGAAATCTTTCTGGCTAAAGCAAACGTAATTATGGTTGATGGTCTTGAAGCATCGGCACGTAGGGCGAGATACCAAGTTTTTGAACAAGCAATTGAAACATATGGTGCCAAATTATTTCTACTAGGTCACACCCAAAATGATCAAGCAGAAAGTGTTTTGCTTGGCTTGGCTCGGGGTTCTGGAACAAAATCTTTGTCAGGGATGGCAGAACAAAATGGTATTTATGTTCGCCCATTTCTTTTCTTAGATAAAGAATTAACAATGGCTGCATGCAATGAGTTAGATATTGAATATTGGAGTGATCCTCATAATTTAAATGAAGAGTTCACTCGAGTTCGTGTGAGAAAAAATATTTTGCCGATTATGGAATCTCAGATTGGACCTGGAATTACGCAAGCGCTATCGCGCTCTGCCAGATTGTTGAGGCAAGATTCTGAAGCCTTGGATCAAATGGCCGCCGAGGTTTTTGCCGACCAAGATCCAAAGAACTTGGATATTGAGGTGCTAGCCGCCCTACCTAAGGCTCTTAGGAGTCGAGTAATCCGACTAGCCGTTTATGCAGCTGGAGCCCCTGCAGGCTCACTTTCAGCCGATCACCTTGAACCCCTGGAGGCTTTAGTCACAGATTGGCATGGCCAGGGGGTTACTTCACTCCCCGGCGGTGTGAAGGTTGGCCGATTTTCGGGCAGACTTTCGCTCTCATAGCGTCCCACCTCTAGAAAGTAGCCGACCTTGGATCTTGCAACATCCGGTACTGACATCGATCGCGTAATAGTTACGGCTGAACAAATTCGTTCACGTTTGAAAGAGTTGGCTACGCAAGTTGAAAAAGATTATGAAGGTCGCGATTTACTTCTTATCGGAGTTTTAAAAGGCGCTGTCATGACAATGGCAGATTTTGCTCGTTCACTTCAACGTCACATTGAGATGGATTGGATGGCTGTTTCATCCTACGGCTCTGGAACCAAGTCAAGTGGCGTTGTTCGTATTCTTAAAGATCTAGATCGAGATATCACCGGCCGTGAAGTAGTTATTGTTGAAGACATTGTTGATACCGGTCTTACCTTGGCTTGGTTGAAATCAAACCTTGAATCGCGTGGAGCTAAGAGCGTTGAGATCCTTACCATGCTACGTAAACCAGAAGCGGCGAAGGTTGACGTATCGGTTAAGTATGTTGGCTTTGATATCCCAGTCGAATTCGTAGTTGGATACGGCCTTGATTTTAATGAGAAGTATCGAAACTTAGACTTTATCGGCGTATTAGCAAAGCACATGTATTCATGACCGAAAAAAAATCAAAGAAGAAGGTTGTACCAAAGAAGAGCCCACTTGCAACCAAGAAGTTAGTTCCTACTAAGGCGCAAACTAAAAAGATTTTACGAGGCCCACTATTTTGGATAATTGCTGCACTTGTAGCAGTGAGCCTCTTTGGAAAAATTTCGACTAGCGGTGCTCAATTTGTTAAAACCGATACTTCAAAGATCCTTGCCGCAATTTCATCTGGCAAAGTTGAATCAGCCAAAGTAATTGATCGAGATCAGAAGATTGAAGTAATCCTTAAAACTGGTCAATACATAAAGGGTTCACAACGAGTTTATGCTTCCTACGTATCAGGTGAAGAACCTCTAATAATTGAACTTTTAACAAGTAATCCTCCACCAAAAGAGTGGGACGTAAAGGTCCCAACTCAATCTTTCTTGGCTTCACTATTTATGAGCTTGGCACCACTCTTACTAATTGGTTTCCTCTTGCTGCTCTTTATGGGAAATGCCCAAGGCGGAAATAAAGTATTTTCATTTGGTAAATCTCGTGCAAAGCTACAAAACAAAGAGCTTCCAACAAATACTTTCGCTGATGTTGCCGGAGCCGACGAAGCAGTAGCTGAACTAACTGAAATAAAAGACTTCTTGGCATCACCTCAGAAATATCAGGATATCGGGGCAAAGATTCCGAAAGGAGTTCTTCTCTATGGCCCTCCAGGAACCGGAAAGACTCTGCTTGCTCGCGCAGTAGCTGGTGAAGCAAGTGTTCCTTTCTATTCCATCTCTGGTTCTGAATTTGTTGAAATGTTTGTAGGTGTTGGAGCTTCACGAGTGCGTGATCTCTTTGCGCAGGCAAAGGCAAATGCGCCAGCCATTATTTTTGTTGATGAAATTGATGCAGTTGGTCGCCAACGTGGCGCTGGCCTTGGTGGTGGACATGATGAACGTGAACAAACTCTTAACCAATTGCTAGTCGAGATGGATGGCTTTGAGGTAAATGGTCAGGTCATTTTGATCGCTGCAACCAATCGACCAGATGTATTAGATCCAGCACTACTTCGTCCAGGTCGCTTTGATCGACAGATTCCAGTTGATCGCCCAGATTTGAAAGGAAGAACCGCGATTCTAGGTGTGCACGCTAAGAACAAACCGATTGCTAAATCCGTTAAATTAGAAGATTTTGCAAAGCGCACTCCTGGATTTACTGGGGCCGATTTAGCAAATGTTCTAAATGAAGCGGCGCTTCTTACTGCACGTGAAAATGCAAAGGTCATTACTACGGCTGCACTTGATGAAGCCATTGATCGTGTTATGGCTGGCCCACAGCGCAAGACTCGACTAATGACCGAAGAAGAACGTCGAATCACTGCCTACCATGAGGGTGGTCACGCACTTGTTGCACACGCACTTCCACATACTGACCCAGTACATAAAATCACGATCATGCCGCGTGGTCGCGCACTTGGCTACACAATGATTTTGCCAGATGAAGATCGATACGCAACTACTCGAAATCAGATGCTTGATCAACTTGCTTATTCACTTGGTGGTCGCGCTGCCGAAGAATTGATTTTTCATGACCCAACCACAGGCGCTTCAAATGATATTGAGAAGGCGACAAACCTAGCTCGAGCAATGGTTACGCAATATGGAATGACTGAGCGAATTGGTGCGATTAAGTTGGGCATATCAGAGGGAGAACCATTCCTTGGAAAGAACTACGGTCATCAACGCGACTACTCAGAATCTGTTGCTGCCGTTGTAGATCAAGAGATTCACGACCTAATTCAAAATGCACATCAAGAGGCATATGAGATCTTGGTTGCCAATCGCGATATCTTGGATAAATTGGTAGTTGTCTTACTTGAAAAAGAAACAGTTTTGAAGGATGAAATTAACCAAATCTTCAAAGGTGTTCGTAAAGTTTCTCGGCGCCCAGCCTGGACTGGATCCACCACTCGTAAGCCTTCCAACCAACCACCGGTAGCAATGTCGCCGGCAAAGCCAACTGCGGCAGTTATTCAAGAAGTGGCTAGTGAAGACAAGCCTGTCAAGAAAGTTCGTAAGAAGGCAGAACCTACAAGTGAGTGATATCAATTCAGTTTCTATGGGACCACATGATGGTGGTGCTAAGAATGAATTTGATCAAGCGCGTGCGGAGAGAGCTGTAACAGAGTTATTACACGCAATTGGCGAAGATCCAACTCGTGATGGATTGCGTGATACTCCGGCTCGTGTGGCAAGAGCAATGCGAGAAAATTTTGCTGGCCTTTGGCAGACACCAGAAGAAATTCTTTCGACAACTTTTGATATTGGCCATAGTGAATTAGTTATCGTTAAAGACATTGAAGATTTTTCACATTGCGAGCATCACTTAACGCCATTTCATGGCGTGGCCCATATTGGTTATATTCCTGGAGAGAAAGGTCAGATCACGGGGCTTTCTAAATTAGCCAGACTCGTTGATCTTTATGCTCGCCGGCCACAAGTGCAAGAACGTTTAACTTCTCAAATCGCTGATGCCATGGTTGATGTATTAGATCCCGCTGGCGTAATTGTTGTCATCAACTGTGAGCACCTTTGTATGTCAATGCGCGGAGTTAGAAAATCAGAAGCCAGAACTCTTACAAGTGCGGTCCGTGGGCACCTGCGCCACCCAGCCACTCGAGCTGAAGCGATGAGTTTGATTACCTCATTAGATAAGTAAAAAGATGTCTGAAAATCGCACTTTAGTGATGGGAATTCTAAACATCACGCCTGATTCATTTGCTGATGGTGGCAAACATTTTGATTTTGAGTCTGCAATATTAAGAGCCAAAGAAATGATTGACGAAGGTGTAGACATTATTGATGTCGGTGGTGAATCAACTAGGCCAGGTGCGGAACGAGTTTCTGAAGAAGAAGAGCGAGTCAGAGTCATCCCAGTTGTAACTGAGTTGGCTGAGTTAGGAGTTGCCGTAAGCATCGACACCATGCGAGCAAGCACTGCAGCAGCAGCCATAGGCGCAGGTGCTACCTATGTTAACGATGTTAGCGGCGGGCTGGCCGATATCGATATGGCCAAAGTGATTGCAGGCAATCCTTTAGTTCAATACATCGTGATGCATTGGCGAGGGCATTCAGTTGCAATGCAAGCAAATGCGACCTATGAAGATGTTGTGAGCGAAGTTAAAGATGAATTAGATGAACGAATAATTGAACTTCTAAAAGCTGGCGTTAGCGCGGAACAAATCATCATCGACCCAGGAATCGGTTTTGCAAAGAAAGCTGAACATAATTGGGAGTTACTTCGCAACTTAGATCGTTTGGCTTTACTTGGATATCCAATCCTGATTGGCGCTTCCCGCAAGAAATTTCTCGGTGAATTACTTGGTGCAAATTCTCCCGATGATCGAGAAGCCGCAACAATCGCGCTCACGACAAATTTAGCTCTTGCTGGCGTTTGGGGTGTGCGCACACACGCAGTTAAAGCCCACCGTGATGCAATCGCTGTGGCGATGGAGTTACTTAAGTGAGTGATCAGATAAAAATCACAGGAATCAAAGCATTTGGCTACCATGGTGTATTTCCAGATGAGCGCCGCAAAGGTCAAGATTTTATAGTTGATGCAGTACTTTATTTTGATCTGAGAGCTGCTGGTGAAAGTGATGATTTAACAAAGACAATTGATTATTCAAGAGTTGCAGAACTAATAGAGATTGAAATAAAGGGAGAACCGCTTAACTTAATCGAAGCTTTGGCGACAAGGATTAGTAATAAAATCCTTGCAACATTCCAAGATATTTCAAAAGTTGGTGTAGTTGTGCATAAGCCAAGTGCACCTGTCTCAGTTTCATTTGAAGATATATCAGTTTCCATAGAGCGCAGTCGATGAAAGTTGTTATTGCACTTGGCTCTAATTTAGGAAACCGTGAAGAAAATATTGAATTGGCAGTGGCAGAGTTAAATAAGATTATAGATGTTACTCATCTTTCAACTCTTTATGAAACGGACCCAGTTGGCGGACCGCAACAACCTGATTATCTAAATGCAGTTTTGATTGGCGAAAGTGAATTAGCACCTCAGGAATTACTAAAGGCTGCATTAAGTATTGAGTCAAAGCTTGGAAGAGTGCGTGAAGTCCGCTGGGGCGCCAGAACAATTGATATTGATCTAATAGTTCTTGGTGAATTACTTATTTCAAGTCCAGAACTTGAGATCCCTCATCCAAGGGCTCACCAGAGGGCATTTGTTCTTGAACCATGGCTTGAGATTGATCCAAGTGCGCAGATCCCTGGCTATGGAAGCGTTGCCCAGCTTTTGTCAGCATTAACCACACAGGAGTAACCTTTGTTCACGAGCCCGGTACCCGGAAAGGACTGGAGCATGAAAAACGATTTAATACATCCTCTGGCCTTTGTGCCAACAATGGGTGCGTTGCATGCTGGGCATCAATCTCTCATTGAAATTGCTAAGAGTAAAAGCGATGAAGTTGTAGTAAGTATTTTTGTTAATCCCTTGCAGTTTGAAAATAAAGAAGATTTAGCACAATATCCACGGTCGATTGAAAGTGACATCACAAAAGCTGAAAGTTCTGGTGCTACATATGTTTGGGCTCCAACTTTTGAAGAAATCTATCCTGACAAACCAGAAATCATCCCTGCAGGGAAAATTGGTAATATTTTTGAAGGCGTCCATCGCTTTGGTCACTTTGATGGTGTTATGACCGTGGTGAAGCGGTTATTTGACTTAGTCAAACCAGAATTCGCTGTTTTTGGTGAAAAAGATTTTCAACAACTTTTTTTAATTAAGCAAATGGTTAGGGAACTTAGTATCCCAGTTAAAATTATTGAGGCAAAAATCATTCGTGAGGATGATGGTCTAGCAATGTCATCAAGGAATATTCGGTTGAGCGTTTCTGATCGGGCGCGAGCAACAATTATTTCCAAAGCACTCACTGAAGCTGCAATGAGTAAAAATCCAAGGTCTACCCTTAATAAAGTCTTGGCAAGTGAACCCAGTTTCCAGATCGACTATGCAGAGATCATAGATAGCGATAGTTTTGAAATTGCCGATAAAAGTACCGCCAATCCTCGAGCAATAGTTGCTGGGTGGCTAAGTGGGGTCCGCTTAATAGACAATATGGCAATGGGAACAAAGTCATGAAGTTACTGGCAGGAATTCCTGGTTGGACTGTAAAGGCTGATGTAATTGTGATTGGTTCAGGAGTTGCCGGACTAACGACTGCGTTAAATCTTCGGGCAAGTAATCTCTCAGTTTTATTAGTAACCAAAGCACGAATTGACGAAGGCTCAACAAAATGGGCCCAAGGTGGAATTGCTGCAGCTCTTGGCCCTGGCGATACCCCAGATCAACATCAGAAAGACACATTGATTGCCGGTGCCGGGCTTTGTGATTTAAGTGCTGTTGATGTCTTGGTAACTGAAGGACCTGAAGCGGTTAGGAAGTTAATTGCAAGGGGCGCGGTATTTGATAAATCAGATACTGGGGAAATAGCGCTGACACGTGAGGGCGGACATCTTCGCAACCGAATTCTTCATGCTGGTGGAGATGCAACAGGTGCTGAAGTTTCAAGAGCTCTACTAGCAGCAGTACAAGAAGACAATGGGATTGAAGTAATTGAAAATGCGCTAGCTATTGATGTACTCAAAGGTAAGTCTGGCCGGGTCTGTGGAATAACTCTTCACGTTATTGGCGAGGGAAGTCGTGACGGTGTTGGCCGAGCCCTTGCTCGCGCTGTAGTTATTGCTACAGGTGGTTTGGGTCAGGTTTATGCCCAAACAACTAATCCTTCAGTATCAACTGGGGATGGAGTAGCACTCTCACTTCGCGCCGGTGCTGAAATCGCAGATGTTGAATTTATTCAATTTCACCCAACAGTGTTATGGCGTGATGAAAGTCTTGGTGGACAGCAACCATTAATTTCTGAAGCGGTAAGAGGCGAAGGTGCTTTTCTTGTAAATGATAAAGGTGAACGCTTTATGCAAGGCAAGCATCCACAAGCAGACCTGGCACCAAGAGACATTGTGGCGATTGAAATTTTTAAGCAGATGAAGGAGCGAAATACACCGCATGTTTGGTTGGATGCAACGGGCATTAAAGATTTTGCTGAGAGATTTCCAACTATTTATTCATCGTGCTTGGCCAATGGAATTAATCCAACAAAACAATTGATCCCAGTCTCCCCAGCTTCCCACTATGCCTCTGGTGGAGTCCTAGTTGATTTAGTAGGGCGAACCACGGTTGCTGGTCTATATGCCTGTGGCGAAACCGCCTGCACTGGTGCCCATGGTGCAAATCGATTGGCATCTAATTCACTTTTAGAAGGACTTGTTTTTGGTACCCGCATCTCTGCAGATATTGCTCAAAATATGCCAGAGCAGGAAGAACCAGCAATTGAGACCGGCAATGATTTTCTGCTTGATCCAGCAATCAAATTAACTTTGCAACTTGCAATGAGTCAGGGAGCTGGAGTTATGCGCTCTAAGAATTCACTTTCAGAAACTCTTTTAACTTTGCAACAACTTGGATCACATGAAAGCCATGATCCGTGTATTGAGGCTTGGGAAGTTTCAAATCTCTACCTGTTAGCTATCGCGATTGTTCGTTCAGCCCTTGAACGTACCGAGTCTCGCGGTTCACATTGGCGAAGTGATTTTCCAGATCCGTCCGATGAATGGTTAAAGCGGGTTGTCCAAAGTTACGACAAATTGGGAAAGTGGAGTACTAGATATGAGGTGGTTAAGTAATGTCACTCAGCGCTGAATTATCAACTAAGTTGATCGAACTTGGTTTAGCCCCAGATTACGTCGAAAAGATTGCAATCGCCACGATTGAGGAAGATCTTGCTGGAGGGCAAGATATAACTTCAGTTGCAACGATTCCAGAAAATCAACGCTCTATTGCCGAATATCGAAACCGCAAGCCAGGTGTAGTTTCTGGGCTTTATGTTGCCGCAGCAGTTCTAGAAGTTGGCGGAATAACTTCTTATGAAATTTTTTATGACGAAGGCAGCTATGTCCAAGACAATGCAACTTTGATTAAGGCAATTGGATCAACTCGAAAGCTGCTTCTTACTGAGCGAACTGCGTTAAATTTCCTTGGTCGCCTAAGTGGAATTTCAACTTTAACTAAGCGTTGGGTAGATGAAGTAAGTGAATTTGGCGTTGCAATTCGAGACACTCGAAAGACTACGCCTGGGCTAAGAGAGTTGGAAAAATTTGCTGTTCGGGCAGGTGGTGGAATAAATCACCGAATGTCACTTTCCGATGCGGCCCTTATTAAAGATAACCATGTGGTTGGCGCTGGTGGAATTAAACAGGCGTTTGACTCGGTTCGTGCAAAATTTCCAAATACCCCACTTGAAGTTGAAGTGGATTCTTTGGAACAACTACGTGAGGTTGTTGAGGCCGGCGCCGAACTAGTTCTGCTCGACAATATGTCCCTTGAACAATGCAGAGCTGCTGTAGCTATTTCTAATGGTCGAACAAAATTAGAAGCTTCTGGCGGTCTTACATTAGAAAATTCCAGTGCATACGCAAAAACAGGTGTTGATTATCTAGCTGTTGGGGCTTTGACTCACTCTGCTCCAGTTCTTGATATTGGCTTAGATTTGAGGATGGAGTAGTTATGTTATTAACAATCGATGTAGGAAACACAAATACTGTCTTAGGCATATTTGAAGATGATGCCATGCTTAAATCATGGCGGGTTAAGACTGACCCCCGTGACACCGCAGATGAACTTTGGGTTCGCTTCACCTCCCTACTTGCTAATTTCCAAGTAGATGCAATTGCCATTTGCTCAACCGTGCCAGCTTCCCTTCGCGAACTTCGCACAATGATTTCTGAATATTTTCCAACCCTTCCAACAACAATAATTGAGCCTGGAGTTAAAACCGGAGTTCCACTTTTAGTTGATAATCCAAAAGAGATTGGCGCCGACCGAATTGTAAATACATTGGCAGCCCACACTCTTTATGGTGAGAGTGGCCCATGCATTGTGGTTGATTTTGGAACCTCCACGAATCTCGACGTGGTTTCTCCTAAGGGTGAATTTTTGGGGGGCGCTCTTGCCGCCGGAATTGAAATTTCAGTTGAAGCCCTTGCAGCCCGTGCCGCCCAACTTCGTCGCGTGGAACTTGTGAAACCAAAAAATGTGATTGGGAAGAACACAGTAGAAGCACTTCAATCCGGAACTATTTATGGTTTCGCAGGTCAGGTAGATGGACTGGTAAATCGCATCAGTGATGAATTGGCCAAGCTCTATCCAGATAGCGGGCAAGTCAGCGTTATAGCCACTGGCGGATTAGCCCCACTAGTTATTGGGGTGAGTGAAACGATTGATTTTCACGAACCAGATCTCACGCTAATTGGGCTGCGCTTAGTTCATGAGCGCAATTCTTAAACGGTAGACTGCCTCACCTAATGAGTGATTCTAAGAACATTCCACCAGTTGTTGAAGGCGATGACCTGCCTGAACAGCTTCGAATCCGACGTGAAAAGCGCGAGGCAATCATTGCCCGTGGCGCCGAGGCCTATCCAGTGGCTGTTCCTAGAACGAGCACACTAAAAGATATTCGCCAGAGGCATAAAGATTTAGAAATTGATGTCGCGACGGGGATTACTGAGAGTGTTGTTGGCCGTGTTATTTTCAAGCGGGATACTGGAAAACTTTGCTTTGCAACAATTCGTGAAGGCGATGGAACTGAACTACAAGCCATGCTTTCCCTGGACAAGGTAGGACAAGAAAACCTTGATCTTTGGAAGAGCGAAATTGATCTAGGGGACTTAGTATCTGTAACTGGTGAAGTAATTACCTCAAAGCGTGGTGAGTTATCAATTCTTGCAAGTGCTTGGATCTTGGCCGCAAAATCTCTTCGCCCACTACCAGTTGAACACAAGCCACTATCGGAAGAAACTCGCGTTCGAATGCGTTATGTGGATTTAATTGTTCGTCCAGAGGCACGTGCAAATGCTCGACTTCGCCCTCAAGTTATGCGCGCACTTCGTGAAACTTTTAATGAGAAAGACTTTATTGAAGTTGAAACTCCAATGCTTCAAGTTATGCATGGTGGGGCAGCAGCTAGGCCATTTAAGACTTTTAGCAATGCCTACGACATGGATCTCTATCTACGTATAGCGCCAGAATTATTCTTAAAGCGCTGTGTAGTTGGTGGATTAGAGCGTGTATTTGAAATTAATCGCAACTTTCGAAATGAAGGCGCGGACTCAAGTCACTCGCCAGAGTTTGCAATGATTGAAAGTTATGAAGCTTATGGTGATTGGGACTCCATCGCCGCTCTTACCCAACAATTGGTTCAAGATGCTGCGATGGCAACATCGGGTAGCCACATCGTTACCCATCACGATGGACGCCAATTAGATCTTGGCGGTAAGTGGAAAGAAGCTTATTTATTTGACCTTATTTCTGAAGGTTTAGGCCAAGGGGTTACGGCTGCGACATCACTTGATGAGTTAAAAGCCGTTGCTAGCAAGCTTGGTATGAAGATCGATCCGAAGTGGGTAACTGGCAAGTTAGCTGAAGAAATATTTGAACATCTCTATGAAGGTAAGTTAACTGGACCAATTTTTGTTAAGGGTTATCCAATTGATACCTCACCGCTAGTTCGAGCACATCGTGAGATTCCAGGAATCGTTGAGAAATGGGATCTTTATGTTGAGGGCTTTGAGCTTGCAACTGGTTATTCCGAGCTTATTGATCCAGTGATCCAACGCGAACGCTTACTTGAACAAGCAAGCCTCGGCGCAAAGGGTGATCTAGAAGCGATGCAGCTAGATGAGGATTTCTTACGCGCTATGGAATATGCCATGCCACCAATGGGAGGAATGGGTATGGGTGTTGATCGGTTATTGATGGCACTTACTGGATTGGGTATTCGCGAAACAATCTTGTTCCCACTTGTAAAGCCCGAAGAACAATAATGAGCGTTTTAATTCGTCCCGCAAAGACTTCGGATATTAAAGATATTCGCAAACTTATTGATGAATATTCAGCTGGACGCCGCCTCCTTCAAAAAGAGACAGTGACCCTCTATGAAAGTGTTCAAGAATTTACGGTTGCAGAAAAAGATGGCGAAGTAGTTGGTTGCGGAGCACTCCATGTTCTCTGGGAAGACTTAGCCGAGGTTCGCACCATGGCAGTTGATGAGTCACTTCGCGGAACCGGCGTCGGCCATCAAATTTTGGAAGCAATTGTTAAGAAAGCAAGTGATGTTGGAGTAAAGCGAATATTTTGCTTGACTTTTGAAACTGCATTTTTTGCGCGCCATGGCTTTATTGAAATCCAAGGCACTCCTGTAGATCCTGCGGTTTACCAAGAGCTACTTCGTTCCTATGACAGCGGTGTGGCCGAGTTCCTTGATCTTGAGAGTGTGAAGCCAAATACCCTGGGCAATATCAGGATGCTAAAGACCCTCTAAACCCAAAATATGGGGGTAAATCCGCCATTTCTGGGCATAAGTAGGGCTATTTATTGGTTAGATCCGATAGCGCCATTCATATTAGAGTTAGGCGCAGCAAGACCTATCAGGAGGAGAACCGATGTTCGAGCGCTTTACCGATCGAGCCCGCCGCGTTGTCGTATTGGCGCAAGAAGAAGCACGCATGCTCAATCACAACTACATCGGCACCGAGCACATTCTGGTTGGTCTGATTCATGAAGGCGAAGGCGTCGCAGCTAAAGCGATGGAAGG
>CAIJOE010000150.1 GCA_903822245.1 uncultured Actinomycetes bacterium | reverse complement strand
TGCGACCTGGCCTAGATTTAGTATTGGGTTCTGAAATTTCTTGCCAAACAAGTGATGGCATTAGCGTTCATATGCTGGGCTTACTTTTTGATGGTGAAAATATAGAGTTATCAAATGTTCTAGAGCAGACTCGAGAGAACCGAGTTGGACGAATGGAAAGAATCATCGCTCGGATGAATGAAGCTGGAATTGAGATAACGATGGCGGAAGTAAGGGCTCAAATGGCAGAGGGAGCGACGCTAGGGCGTCCTCACCTGGCAGATGCCCTTATTGCAAAGAAAGTAGTGAAGAGCCGTGAAGAAGCTTTTGAACAATTGCTTCACAACAATTCTAAATATTACATTCCACATTATTCGCCCACCCCAGAAGAAGTAATCGGATATATCAAGGCAGCAGGGGGAGTAGCGGTAATTGCTCATCCTTTAGCCTCACTTCGTGGGAGAACTGTTTCAATAGATAGTTTTGCAACGATGATTTCAGCTGGGTTAGATGGAATTGAGATTTCACATCGCGATCACACGCCTGAACAGCGCGATCTACTCCATAATGTAGTTAAAGAGTTCGATATTATCGCTACGGGTTCAAGTGATTACCATGGAAACGGTAAACTAAATCAATTAGCAGAGTTCACAACCGAGCCTGCCGCATTTGAAGCCCTTGAGGCTAAGGCCAACGCGCGAAGGGTGGTAAGGATATGAAAGATATAATTGCTATTTCAGCCGTAACATTTGGCGTCCAAGCTTTCATTACTTTGTTTGTAATTATGGATCCACCTGGAGCAACACCAATTTTCTTGTCCTTGATTGCAAATGAATCTCCACGCAAGCGAATTCGAATGGCCTGGCAAGGCGCAGCTGTTTCACTTATGGTTATTGTTGCATTCGCACTCTTTGGTAAGTTAATTCTTGATTATTTACATGTATCTGTTGAGGCACTTCAAGGCGCCGGTGGGTTACTTATGCTTTTGATTTCGTTAGAACTTCTAACTGGAAAGAATGATTCCTCATCTGATAGCAAAAAAGATGTGAATGTGGCTTTGGTTCCGCTAGGAACCCCGCTACTTGCGGGTCCTGGTGCGATCGTTACGACGATTGTTTATGTTCAGCATGCCTATTCAACCGAGATGAAGATTGCACTTGGCTTAGCGATTGTTGCAGTTCACGTGCTTATCGGTTTGACTTTGATGTTCTCAACCAAGGTTTTGGGCATTATTAAAGAATCTGGCGTAACACTTTTAGCTCGAATCGCCGGACTGCTCCTCGCGGCTATCGCTGTCGAGATGATTGTTCAGTCAATAAAAGGTTTTTTTAACCTTTAAGCTGTAGCAAACCCAACGCGACGTTCAGCTGTTTCGCCAACTTCAACAAAAGAAATTTTGCTATGGGCGATTACAGTCTTGCGACCACGGATATCAGTGAGTGTAAGGGCTTTTCCAGAATCCAAAGCCGCAGTAACTTCTGCTAGAACTGCATCAGCAGACAGTTCGCTTTCAATATTTAACTCTTGAGAGGAATCAGAGATTCCAATTCGAATATCGGTGTGCGCGCT
>CAIJOE010000149.1 GCA_903822245.1 uncultured Actinomycetes bacterium | reverse complement strand
GTGAATTAGAGCGATCCAAATACCAAGTGGTGATTTTGGATGAGTATCAAGATACTTCTTATAGCCAAGTTCGATTCCTATCATCACTTTATGGAACTGGGCACTGTGTTACGGCAGTAGGAGATCCAAATCAAGCTATTTATGGTTGGCGCTCTGCAAGTTCTGAAACACTTGCAACCTTCGGCGCTGCCTTCACAGCAGGTTCGCAGAGTAAGTGTGTGGAGCGAACACTTCTGACGACCTGGCGAAATGATAAGAATATTCTTGAACTAGCAAATAGTTCAATTGATCTAATTGCCGAACTTGGTAGCAAAATTGAAAGTAAAGTTACAAAGGTAGACAAGTTAGCTTTGAGTCCTAAAGCTGGTATTGGTGAAGTGGCAGTTGGCCAATATGAATCCCTTTCACAAGAAGCTAAAGCAATTGCTGAATACTTTAAGAGTGCCTGGTTTGCTGTTGATCGAAAGAAAGTTGCCGAAGAAGATTTGCAAACCTTTGCAGTTCTAGTGCGAAGCCGGCGATATATTCCTGAAATCGAACAAGCCATGCGAGATGCTGGATTACCAGTTGATGTAGTTGGACTTGGTGGACTAATCCATGTGCCAGAAGTTGCTGATATTTTGGCTCTTGTTCGCACTCTTACATTTCCAGATGCTGGAAGTTCCTTGATGCGCTTGTTAACTGGGCCAAGGCTAAATTTAGGACCAAGAGATTTAGCAGCGCTGGGTAAATTTGCCAGGTCACTAGTTTCAGATGTCACTGAATCTAAATCAAAGACGTTGGTAGATCTGCTTGAAAAAGGTGCTTCATCTTCGATGGAAGCCGAAGATTTCGCTATAGGAAGCGCCATTGAAGCCCTAGAAGTCTTTGAAAAAGCGGATAAGAAAGATTTTTCAGGTGATGGTCATGCCCGACTTTCAAAGTTTGCCAGAGAATTAACC
Organism: uncultured Actinomycetes bacterium; assembly: GCA_903822245.1. Classification (GTDB taxonomy): domain Bacteria; phylum Actinomycetota; class Actinomycetes; order Nanopelagicales; family Nanopelagicaceae; genus AAA044-D11. The sequence continues at coordinate 7,030 of CAIJOE010000149.1, read as the reverse complement.
TCTCTTCGGCGTCAGATGGTTGGTTCAATTACCGATATTTTGATTGAAGCGGAGCGCTTTTTAAATCTAGATACAGAAGTTTTAGTTAGAGATGGTTGGCAACAAGGTCGAAAGCACCTAGATAAGTTCTTAGATGAAGCTGCCAAGTTTGCACGAAATGGCGGGACACTCACTACCTTCTTAGATTGGTTAAAGATCGCTGATTCTGAAGAAGCTGGCTTGAAGCCAACTAGTGTTGAGGCAAATAAGTATGCAGTTCAAATCCTCACGGTGCACGCGGCAAAAGGTTCGGAGTGGGATTATGTTGCAATCCCAGGGCTTGTTAAAGACACCTTCCCGTCGGCGGCAAAAACTAGTGATCTATGGACTAAAAATATTGGCTCACTTCCAATCGCACTTCGTGGTGATAGAGATCAGCTAAAAGACTTTGTTTTCCCAGAGCCAGCCCCAACTTATGTGCAGGTGCGTGAAGCGCTAGAGCGCATTGAAGGCTATTGGAATGAGCGAAGACTTCAAGAAGAGTTACGTCTTGCCTACGTTGCCTTTACTCGCGCAAAAACAAATCTACTTTGCACTATGTCTTGGTTTGGCGAAGGTATTGAGTCACTAGAGCCAAGCTCACTTTTTGCCTTGGTGGAAGAAATAGTCTCAAATCAAAATTCTGCGGCAATACTTTCTAAGATGGAAAAACCAGATGGGCAAAATCCACTTCAAGAGCAGCCACGCACGGGAACTTGGCCTCGGGTTTCCAAGCGAGAAATCCAAATAGCAAAAAGTGGCGAATTAGTTCGCAGTGCAAGTCCTATTGATTTAAGTATTAAAGCAAAGAGTTCTGAAGAAGTATCATTTATTAGTGACGCTTTAGCTTTGATCAATGAGTTGAGCGATCGAAAGAAATCGCTAACTGTTTTCTTGCCCAATCGAATGTCGGTTTCCACCTTGATTAATCTGGCTAAAGATCCGCAAGAGCTAGCTTTAAGTATCCGCCGGCCTATGCCAAACCACATTGATAAATACGCTAGGCGGGGTACTGAGTTTCACCTATGGGTGGAGAAGCAATTTGTTGACCCTCAGATCTTTGATGAAGATATCTTTGATCTGCGCCCACCGCAGGAAGATGAGTTGCCGCTAAAAGATCTACAAGATAAGTGGAAAGCCAGCATTTGGGCAACAAAGACGCCAGCCAAGGGCGGTATCGAAGTGCCCTTTGAAACTGTTATTGGTGGCGTATTAATTCGTGGTCGAATTGATGCGGTTTATAAAGATGGCGATAGCTATGAAGTTGTTGATTGGAAGACCGGCAAAGCCAAAAGCGGGGATGATCTTGAGGTTGCAGCAATTCAATTAGCGATGTATCGCTTGGCATATTCAAAGCTTTATTCAATCCCGCTTGAAAAAATCAGTGCTGCCTTTCATTATGTGGCAAGCAATGAAACTGTGCGCCCAGCCGATTTATTTACTGAGGATCAATTAATCTCAATCGTTACCGGTAGGTGATCGCTAAATTCACTTTTATTTGGTGAAATAGCAGTTACATCACAATCAAAGTCAGCCAAAATATAGTCAAAAGAAATCTTGGGATCCCAAGAAGGATAAGTTTTATAGTTAGACAGTGACTTCCACTTAGAGAATTTCACAGGTAAATCAAAAGGTAGATTTAAATCTCCGACCAACAAGTGCTTTCCAGGTAATTTGCCAAGCCAGCGCTTTACCCGCCAGAGTTGGTAAAGATTTACCAATGGAACAAAAGATAGATGAGTCACTGCAACTGTATATCCGTTTTCCAGCTCTGCAGCGATTGCCATTCGTGGCTCATCTTTAACATAGATAAGTCGCATCCCTTTTTCAGAGCCAACACCTAGCGGTAAACCCACTCTTGAACGACCAAGTTGAATCAAGTGCCATTGCTTAACGGCTACCTTGGAGATGAGACCAATTCCATAACTACTTTCAAGTACGCTAGAAATTTTCGAATCATTCGTAATTAATTTTTCTTCGGTTAAATCTAACTTGCGCCAGGTGACTCCGGGCGTACCAATTACACATCTGGCATAGGCCCAATAATTTGCTCCGAGATTTTTTGCTAATTCTTTAACTTGGGAAAGCTCACCTGACCTTGCTTGGTTTTCATCAACTTCCTGCACGGCAAAGATATCGGCGCCAACTAACGCAGCAATTTTGCTTAGGTTTTCTGCTGCCTTTTGCTTACTTTGATTAACCTCAGAGGGGGGCAGGCTTTGGCCATGGAGCAGATTCCAGGAAATTAGCCGCATATGAGAAGAGTAGTCAGGGCTAGTAAGGTCGGGGCGTGAATCAGTGGACCAGTGGGCAGCCAGCACGGCTAGAACTGCCATTGGCTCGGGCAAGTGTTGATCGAGCGGGAGATATTCGACTTCAGCCAGATGAATTAAATCGCCTTTGGGATAGTGGAAAAATTCTTCACCACGCATCTGGAAAATTCTTAGTAACTGATTTGGCTCAAATTAAATTCCTATCAGCGGCAGATATTGATGGCCTAAAACTTTCTGGCAGTTTTGAAAGTGGCGAGAAGATCTTCCTTGGAATTGAAAAAGGTATTGGATATTTTGCTTGGTGCAGTGATGCACTAAATCTTCTGGCGCACGAAGAAGACCAAAGTTATCAAAGCCTGCGAGCAATTGGTGATGGCCTATCTGATTTAGAGATGGGGCTGGCAGTTCATGCCCAGGCACTAGCTAATTGGCATCACGCGCATCAGTTCTGCGCTAGGTGTGGTGCTAGAACAACAGCTGGTAATGGTGGAACCCTTCGCAAGTGCGATCAAGATGCCAGCGAGCATTACCCTAGAACTGATCCGGCAATAATTGTTTTGATTAAAGATAAAGATGATCGTGTATTACTTGGCCGTCAAAAAGTTTGGCCAGAACATCGCTTCTCTTGCTTTGCAGGCTTTGTTGAACCAGGTGAGTCCTTTGAGCATTGTGTTGCCCGCGAAGTAGGCGAAGAAGCCGGAGTTGATGTGGCTGATGTTTATTACTTAGGCTCTCAACCATGGCCATTTCCAGCAAGCATAATGATTGCCTTTGAGGCACGAACAAATAATCCACAAGCCGCCAGACCTGACGGGCAAGAGATCGAACAGATTCGTTGGTTCTCACGCGAAGAAATGAAGCAGGCCGTTTTGGATAAGTCTTTGCTGCTGCCGCCAGTTATGAGCGTTGCGCGCAAGATGATTGAAGCTTGGTATGGCAACGGGGCAAATGTTGATTTAGTCAGTGGCCAGAGTTGGCGTCCAGAATGAATGGCCCAGTTGTTGCAGCCAAAGGGATGGATGAAATCCTTGCCGGCTTAGATTCTGAACAACGCGAAGCAGTAACTGCGATCCGCGGGCCAGTGTGTGTAATCGCGGGGGCAGGAACTGGAAAGACTCGAGTAATTACCCATCGAATTGCTTATGCCATTGCGGCAGGTGTTACTGATTCAAATAAGACATTGGCGTTAACTTTCACCGCTCGCGCAGCAGGTGAAATGCGAGCCCGGCTTAGAACCCTTGGCGTTCCAAATGCTGCGGCAAGAACCTTTCACTCAGCAGCTTTAAAGCAATTGATGTATTTCTGGCCATATTCATTTGGCGGTTCATTTCCCTCACTTTTGACTATGAAATCTGGCGCAATTGCCGAAGCACTCTCACGGACAGATGCTGGCTTAGCTCCACAATCATCAACGCTTCGGGAAGTTGCAAGTGAGATCGAATGGGCAAAAGTATTAGAAATTGCGCCAGAAGATTATGTTGAGCAAGCCCTTGGCGCCGGTCGAATAATTCGAATTCCAAATAACAAGAGTGATAAACAAAACTTAGAAGGGATATCCAAGGTTTATCAAGCCTATGAAACGCTAAAGCAACAAGAGCGTGCAATAGATTTTGAAGATGTTCTGCTCCTAACTGTTGGTATGTTGGAAGAAGATCGAGATGTTAGAGAGCGAGTTCGCGATCAGTATCGCTACTTTACGGTTGATGAATATCAGGATGTTTCACCACTTCAACAGCGATTACTAAATCTTTGGCTTGGCAACCGAGATGAAATCTGTGTTGTGGGAGATGCTGCGCAGACTATTTATTCTTTTGCTGGCGCAACCTCCTCATTTTTATTGCAATTTACAAAGAAATATCCCAAGGCCCAGGTCATCCGCCTTTCTCGTGGTTATCGCTCCACTCCAGAAATTATTGCTTCAGCCAATGCCATCTTGCGCCAGGGTGGAATGATTGGTGAACATGGCCATGAGCTAGCCTCAATGAATGAGCATGGAGTAAAGCCAGAGGTTGTGCGCTTTGATTCAAATAATGCTGAGGCCAAAGATGTGGTTTCTAAAATTGCTGCCATCCGAGCCGAGCACGGAGAAAAAGTTGAAGTTGCGATTCTGACTAGAACCAATAATCAGCTAGATGCCTTTGAGCGCGAGCTTGCCGCTAATTCAATTCCATCACAATTAAAGACCTCCGAGCGATTCTTTGAACGAGTAGATGTTAGAGATGCGATGCGCGTTATTCGAAGTGCTTCGGTCTTGCCACCTGAAAATGGTGATTGGTATTCAGATTTGGTTTCAGTTCTTCGCCCATTTGGCGAAACTGATTATGTGCAGGCCTTCTTGCGTCTAGGAAAAGAGATGCAAGGTGATGGGGCAAAAAATCTGCGGGTTTTCTTGCGCGAGTTAGAAGATCGGGCTGAGCAAAACAATCCACCAACTTTGCCTGGGGTTGTCCTTGCAACATTACATGCGGCTAAAGGTCTGGAATGGGATCACGTTTTTCTAGCCGGTGTTAGTGATGGAATTTTGCCGATGGGCACCCAAATTGATGAAGAGCGGCGCCTGTTTTATGTGGGTCTGACCCGGGCTAGAAAGCGCATTCATCTGTCCTACACAGGTGAGCCAAGCCCATTTCTCGTGGCAATTGGGTCAAATTAATTAACTTGCATGGATGATGTGGCCTGCGTTACCCTTGGCAACATGTCACAAGGAATCAACTTGGTAAGCGTTGCCAGCACTGCTGCTGCGCTTAATTGGCATGCCTTCACAACAACACCTAAGCATCATGCATCAGCTGCCTATAAGAATTTTGCAGCCTATGCAGGACGCGGATCCTGGAGCCGTATCGGATAAGCCGATATCAAAGCCCCAGGGCCGCAAATCCTTCTAAAGGATTAGCGGCCCTTTTTTATTACCCAAAACCAACCGACAACAGAAAGATAAATAGGAAAGATGGAGGTGAGAACAGTGACTGTTCTCTTCAGCGAACTACTGGTACCAGGCTGGGCCCAAGGCCCTGATGCAATGATTGGCATAAATGAAGTTGCCGACGCAACATATAAGTTGCCATGCCATTCAACCGAACCCGAAGTTTTCTTCGCTGAGACAAAGGCCGAAATCTCCTATGCCAAGGCGCTCTGTGGTGAGTGCCCAATGAAGGCCAAGTGTCTAGAAGGCGCCCTATCGCGCAAGGAGCCATGTGGGATCTGGGGCGGAGAACTATTTGACGAGGGCCAAGTAATCCAAGAAAAGCGAACTCCGGGTCGACCACGCATCAATCGAGAGCTAGAAGTCCTAGCTAGTTAATAGTTGATAACTGGCAGCCACATTGCCCATGTGGCTGCCAGTATTCAATTTGCGGGCTTAAGGTATTTAGTAAATCAATTTGGGCAATAGCGCCAATTAACTTAGAACTTCGCAAATAGGCGAATTCGCAAATATGTAATACGGCCAAGCCAGCAATAGTTGCTACCGCGCTTGCTGGTAATTCAAGTGGTGGGGCTAGGGAAGTGAGAAGGTTTATTTTTTGATGAAGTGGATTAGTTGAACTTCGCCAAAGTTCCAAGCATTGAAAACAGGGACTTTGGCCCGGAATTACAATTGGTCCAATCTCAATTCGACTCTCAACAATATTTGAAATCAATAGGTGAGCAATGGCCTCACTCATCCAACGTTGGACGTAGTCGGGTTGGGTGGCGCTAGTAGAAACAATGAACGAGGGAATAGCAGGGAATGGTTTTTCACCTGCAAAATTCAATTGGGAGTCACGTTTAATTCCAGCCAAGACATCCTTAGTTTTTAAGCCAATATCACTGGTTTTAACCACTTGACCGCAAACTAATTGCGGTCTAATTTCTTTTATCGGCCGAATGCGATCAATTAACTTGGTTGAAGAAAAGCCACTGGCAAGTAATAGTGAATAGATTGAAATTGCCAAACGATTGCTGCCGAAAACCAAAATGGAAAAGTTGGCCCGGGCCTCAATTATTTCTGATGAGCAAAGATCGCCCCCGGATTGCCAAGTGGCAAGATTTGTTTCTGGAGTCAGGCGACTTAGAAAATTGACGCGATTTTGAGCTGGCACATTATTGCTCTTAGCCTTGGTGAGCTCAATTAGATCTGCGCAAAGCAGGTGGGTAACTAACTGCCAGATTTCACTGATTTCAACTTGGCGAGCAAAGTGGCTAGTAAGTGATTGTTGAATCTTTTCAATACTGCGCAGACCATCAAAGTGCGCCAGAGCTACCTGAGCAAAGCTGGCCTCGAAGGTTCTAAGAGAGGATGCAAACTCGATGCCCCGATGGCTAAAGCCAACGTAGGTAGTGCCCCCTTGGCTAATAACTTGCACGCCAGCTTTGAGCGTGGGAAAGAGTTGGGCAGTAACTTCACTTTGACGGGTGGACATAAGGGCGAGTATCGATCATCTGCACAGGGCTTGGCCTTTCCACCTAGATTTTCTGTGGAGCGTTGCACTAATAGTTTGCGCGCGGTAGTTGAAAAAAATAACGCCCGCCACAATTAAGTGACGAGCGTTATTTTTACGTTTAGTTAGGTGTTTATGCTTTACCCAAAATGCGGTTGACCTTTGTGCCACACACTGGGCAGATGCCCTGTGCCATGCGGCGACCAGAATCAGAGACCTTTACGTGTCCTTCGAAGGCACGCTTCTCTTTGCACTTAACGCAGTAAGCCTCACCCTTGTATTCTTCAGCCATTATGACCCTCCAATCGCCGCACTCTGCCG
>CAIJOE010000148.1 GCA_903822245.1 uncultured Actinomycetes bacterium | reverse complement strand
TCCTCACAAGATAGAGTTGGCAGGTGTTAAAGAATCTGCGTCATGAAATCTTTCTCTTTCTTGGTGCGCTTTTCTTTGCCTTCAATGGAGTTCCTAGCAAGCTGATTATGGAAACTGGCTTACTCTCAGCCACCCGCTTAACTGAAATTAGAACAATTGGTGCTTTTATAACCATGCTGGCCTTTGTCGTTATTAGAAATAGAAAGTCCCTTGCTGCCAAGAAAAGTGACATTCCGTGGTTAATTGCCTTTGGTTTGGTTGGCTTTGCGGCAGTTAATCTTTTCTACTTCTTATCAATTCAAAGATTGCACGTGAGTATTGCTCTTATTATTGAATTTACATCTCCTATTTGGATCTCGCTCTACTTAAAATTCATTGCCAAAAAACATGTTTCACCACTTATGTGGTGGGGTCTTGCAGTGGGATTTTCAGGCCTTGTTCTACTTGCCCAAGTCTGGAAGGGAACGACCCTTGATACTTTGGGCGTAATCTATGCCTTAATAGATGCATTTGCTATGACCGGCTACTTCTTACTTGGCGAGCGAATGTTAAAGATTAGAGATCGCCCCTCACTTATGGTTTGGGGTCTTGGAGTTTCATCAATCTTCTTTTTAATAATTCAGCCAATCTGGAATTACCCAACTGCCATCTTTAGCTCTCACGTGGCGCTAACTGGCCGCTTTGCTGGACATGTATTTACTGGGTGGTTTTTAATTCTCTGGGTAATCCTTTTAGGAACTGTTGTTCCCTACGCTTTTGTTCTAAGCGGGCTCCATGGACTTAGCGCATCTACTTCAAGTGTGATTGGCATGCTCGAACCAATCTTTGCCGGGATTTTTGCCTGGATAATCATCCAAGAACGGTTATCTACTTGGCAGTTAATAGGTGGTGCGATTATCTTGGTGGGTATCTACCTAGCCGATCGCGCCAAGGCAGATATCTAAGGAGCGGCGATGGAGAACTTTGCAGATCTAATTAGCGCAAATAAGTCTTATGCTGCCAATTTTAAATCTGAAGGATTAACTGGCCAAGCTTTAAAAGGCTTAGCAATTGTTACCTGCATGGATTCCCGAATTGATCCACTACGCATTGTTGGTATGCACGCAGGGGATGCCAAGATTCTTAGAAATGCTGGTGCCCGCGTTACTGATGACGTTTTGCGAACCTTGGTTTTGGCAACGCACTTACTTGGCGTGAATAGAGTTCTTGTAATGCCCCACACTGATTGCCGGATGGCTAGCGCTGATGAAGCTGAAATGCACGCTGCAATCATGGACAAGTCAGGCATTGATACTCGAGGTATTGAAATTCGCACTGTTAAAGATCAAAAGATTGCCTTACTAAAAGATATTCAAAGAATTGAAAGCTACCCGCTACTGGCTAAGGGAATTAAAGTAATGGGCGCAATCTTTGATGTTACAACTGGTGAGATTTCACCATTCAACGCTTAATTAAGGTGATGTTCGGTATTTATTATCCGAACAGTTTTTGACTTTCCGCGCATAACTAATGAATTGCTAATTGCGCCATAACTCTTATATCTGATTCCTTGTAGTAGTTCACCATCAGTAATCCCAGTCGCAGCAACAAATACATCTTCAGACTTAACTAGATCTTTGGTTTCATAGACCTTATTTAAGTCATGACCTAATTCAAGTGCTTGCCTGCGCTCTGTTTCATTTGCTGGATGCAAGATTCCTTGGATCGCCCCGCCTAGAGCGATCATCGCGGCGGCAGTTATGACCCCTTCTGGAGTCCCGCCAATTCCCATTAATAAATCAATACCGGTATCTGGCCTAGAAGTTTCAATTGCGCCGGCAACATCTCCATCAGTAATTAGACGAATCTTTGCTCCACACTCACGAATCTCGGCAATTAATTTATCGTGACGCGGTCTATTTAAAACTACGATAGTTAAATCTTGGATTTTTCGGTTTTTAGCTTTAGCCACAGCAGCTAAATTAACTTTTGTTGGAGCCTTTACATCTATAACTCCTGCTGCTTCTGGGCCGACAACAATCTTATTCATATAGAAAAGCCCGGTGGGATCAAACATCGTTCCACGTGGGGCAAGGGCAATCACGCTAATTGCACCATTCATGCCATTTGCGGTTAGTGAAGTTCCATCTATTGGATCTACTGCTACATCACAGTTTGGACCAAGACCATTTCCAACAATTTCACCATTGTGAAGCATCGGTGCTTGATCTTTCTCACCCTCGCCAATTACTACTACTCCGCTCATGTCAACGGTGTTAATTAATTTACGCATCGCAGCGACGGCTGCGCCATCAGCTTCATTTTTTGCTCCACGTCCAATCCAGGGAGCAGCAGCAAGGGCTGCAGTTTCAGTTACTCGCACCAACTCAAGTGCGAGGTTGCGATCTGAAACTATTTCCATCGAAGAGATTAATTATCTTTAGTAAAAGACTGCTCTTGGCTTGAATAACTTGGCGCCATATCGGCAAAGCGTGAGAAGTGAAGTTGGGCTGAAACAGTAATAGTTCT
>CAIJOE010000147.1 GCA_903822245.1 uncultured Actinomycetes bacterium | reverse complement strand
GGATATAAATTGATAACGATTAAATCAATTGGGGCAATATCTTGGGACTGCAATTGTGATAAATGATCTGGATCTGATTGATCAGCCAAGATTCCGCCATGAATTCGAGGATGTAACGTCTTTACCCGTCCACCTAGCATTTCTGGAAAACCGGTGTAACTCTCAACTGGAATAACTGGGATTCCAGCTTCGGCAAGAGTCTTTGCCGTTGAGCCAGTTGAAAGTATTTCAATTCCTGAGGCAGCCAAAGACTTACCGAGTTCAACTAGACCTGTCTTGTCATAAACACTAACCAGAGCGCGTCTTATAGTTTTACGTTCCATTACTTGAACTCCGGTATCCCGTTATCTATAAAAGATTGAAGCGTCTCAACTATGAGCCGGCGTTCCACAATCTTAATACGTTCTTGAAGTGACTCTTCGGTATCGCCGGCATTAATAGGTACGGCTACCTGCCCAATAACTGGTCCAGTATCTACTCCTTCATCGACCCAGTGAATGCTAGTCCCCGTTTCTTCAACTTTTGCTAGCAGGGCATCTCGAACGGCACGAGCTCCAGGGAAATTTGGCAAGAGTGCTGGGTGGGTATTAATAGTCCTAAATTTATCTATAAAGGCCTTTGGCAAAATACGCATAAAACCTAAACTAACAACTAAATCTGGATTTAATTTCTCAACTTCGTTAATTAATTCCTGTTCCCAAATATCGCGATTAGCACCTATTGGTAGATATTGATTAGCAATTCCAGCACTTACTGCTCGCTCTAAAACCAATGACTGTTTATCCGAAATTACTTTAAGGATTTCTATATCAAGCTTTGAATCAAAGACCGCTTGCGCCAGACTTCCAGATCCAGAAGCCAGGATTACGATGCGAAGTCTAGGCATTGTTCTTAACTTCGCCTCGATTTAGTAAACCCTTGACTAGTAACGGCAAGTAGAGGCCGACAATCAAAGTCACTACCTGCACAACTAAAAACGCGGCAGAAAGTTTCCACCAAGAGATGCCTACGGGGGTTAGCTCTTTAGTAACAAGTGATCCACTAGCTAGGTATGAAATTAAAAGAATAAAAAGTGAAGTAGGAGCTAGCACTTTTATTATTTCCAGGTGACGAGCTTTTGTTTCAAAAGTGTCCCTGAAAATATTAATCTGATTAAACAATACTGCCGCAAATAACAATAAGGCTCCTGCTAACAACCATGGGTTCTTGCCTGTTGGAAGGGCTCCCAATATCGGTATTGCTGGTAGTGAAGTTAGGTGGAAAGTAAATGGATCAATCTGCGTGTGGGCACCAATTGTAAAACCCAGACCAAAAACATATGAAATTGCTGAAAGAGCAATATTTGGTAGATAAAGAACCTGAAGAGCAAGTAATAAAACCCCACCGACCCAGCCGGGTTGGATAACTATGGCTAAGTCATTTACCACTTTGAAGTGAGTGGAAAGTGAAGTGGCAATGAGAATTAGCGAAAGGCCAAAAATGGTAAGAAAGGAATAAATAATTGCCTTGAATTTTACAAAGTAATTGGCTTCAAACTTAATCGTGGAAATCAAAGATAAGGAGCCAACATAAAGCGGAACGAGATAAAGAACTGGTTTTACATTTTGCCCCTGCACAAGTGCGCAAGCCAACGTCGCAATTAGGGTGTACCAAAGAGTGACGAAAGATCTAGCAGCCCGTTCATTTGTAAGTAATTCGGTGCTTCTTTTGTATCCGCTTCGAATTGCGATGAATGGGAGAGCGGCAGCAGCTATTGGAAGGTATGAGAGTGAACTAGAAATAAATGCTGGGGCCAGCAAAAGATGAAAAGGAACGAGATGAGCACCAAGCCAAAGCCAAATCGCAGCTCGAATTGGATCTGAAGTATTTCCCGATGCACTCCCAGCAGTAGCCCACGCAATGAGGGCAATAAAACTTATTGGAAAAAGTGTTAGAACGACACTGCGCATCGCTTGTTGGAATGTAACAAGCAAAATGCGTGCAGCCACTTATTAACCCTTTTTGTTCAGAATCTCGCGCATTAGAGCCGCAGTTGCTGAAGGTGTCTTACCAACCTTCACGCCTACCGCTTCAAGGGCAGATTGCTTTGCAGCAGCTGTGCCAGAAGATCCAGAAACAATGGCACCTGCATGGCCCATTGTCTTTCCCTCTGGAGCGGTGAACCCAGCAACATATCCAACTACTGGTTTAGTTACGTATTGACCAATGAATGCAGCTGCGCGTTCTTCGGCATCACCACCAATTTCACCGATCATTACGATTGCATCAGTGTCTGGATCATCCTGAAATGCACGCAAGCAATCGATGTGAGTTGTTCCAATAATTGGATCTCCCCCGATGCCTACCGCTGTGCTAAAACCGAAATCACGAAGTTCATACATCATTTGATAAGTAAGAGTTCCTGACTTGGAAACCAAGCCAATTCGTCCTGGTCCAGTGATGTCAGAAGGAATAATTCCGATATTAGATTTTCCTGGACTTATTAGTCCTGGGCAGTTTGGCCCAATGATTCGAGTAGTTCCCTTAGAAACAGAATAAGCATAGAAAGCAGCTGAGTCATGAACTGGAATTCCTTCAGTAATTACAACAACTAATGGAATTGCTGCATCTATCGCATCGATTACAGCTGCTTTGGCAAACTTAGGTGGCACGAAAACTACAGATGCATTTGCACCAGTAGCGGCAATGGCCTCAGCAACAGTATTAAAGACCGGAAGGCTCTTACCCTCAATTTCAACACTTTGCCCACCCTTACCTGGCGTTACGCCACCAACTACATTTGTGCCGGACTTGATCATCCGACCAGTGTGCTTTGTTCCTTCAGAACCTGTCATACCTTGAACTATTAACTTAGTATTTTCATTAATGAAGATTGCCATTTACTTTGCCGCCAATTCTGCAGCGCGAGCAGCTGCGCCATCCATAGTGTCTAACTGCTGAATTAGTGGGTGTGCAGCGTCATTTAGAATACGGCGACCTTCGATAACATTATTTCCATCAAGGCGCACAACGATTGGCTTTGTTGCCTTTTCACCAAGAATTTGTAGTGCCTGGACGATGCCGTTTGCTACAGCGTCGCAAGCAGTTATTCCACCAAATACATTTACAAAAACGCTCTTCACGTCTTTGTCACCAAGAATAATTGAAAGTCCATCGGCCATAACTTGAGCAGAAGCACCGCCGCCGATATCAAGGAAGTTGGCTGGCTTGACATTGTATTTTTCGCCAGCATATGCGACAACATCCAAGGTGCTCATTACAAGTCCAGCACCATTACCAATAATTCCAACTTGGCCATCTAATTTCACATAGTTCAAGTTCTTCTCTTTAGCAGCAGCTTCAAGTGGATTAGCTGCAGCATGATCGACAAGTGCCTCATGACTTGCTTGACGGAAATCAGCACTGTCATCCAAAGTTACTTTGCCATCAAGAGCCACTACTTTTCCATCTGATGTTTTTACAAGTGGATTGATCTCCATAAGAGTGGCGTCTTCAGCGACAAATGCAGCCCAAAGCTTTAATAGAACCTCTACAACTTGATCTTGAACATCGGCAGGGAATTGACCACCCTTTACGATTTCAAGTGCTTTTTCTTTAGTGATTCCAACATTTGGATCAATTCCAACCCGAGCTAATTTCTCTGGTGAATTATGAGCTACTTCCTCGATCTCCATTCCACCAGCCACTGATGCCATAACTAAGAAATTACGGTTTGCGCGGTCGAGCAATATTGCAAGGTAGTACTCGCTCTCAATTGGAGCAGCTTGAGCAATCATTACCTTATGGACGATGTGTCCCTTGATATCCATTCCAAGAATTGCGGCAGCTTTCTCTTTTGCATCCGCTGCTGATTCAGCAAGTTTCACGCCGCCAGCTTTTCCGCGGCCACCAACTTTTACTTGTGCCTTTACGACCACTCGTCCACCCATAGATTCAGCCGCTTTCTCTGCTTCTTCTGGTGTGAATGCAACAGCTCCGCCAAGTACTGGCACGCCATGTGATTCGAAAAGATCTCTAGCTTGATACTCAAAGAGATCCACTAATTACCCCATTCATCGATTGCTTCTAAAAAATGCTAATTTCAATGAGTGAAATCTTAGTGCTTTATTAGAGCTTCTCTACCGGCGCATATCGAAGAAGCAATCGCTTTTCCCCGAGCGAGCCGAAGTCGATAGTGGCTTCAGCACGATCACCCTCTCCAACAACTGCCACTACTTTACCCACGCCAAATGTGTCATGTGACACACGATCACCAATTTCCAAGACCATTGTCGAAGATGCCTTACGTCCGGTTGCTCTTGGTGCTGGAGTGAAGTGTGAAGTTTTTGAAATACTTGCGCGAGATGGTGCTGGTGCATGAGCATTCCATTCCACTAACTCCTGCGGAATTTCAGTCAAGAATCTTGAAGCCGGATTGTATGAAGGCGCACCCCAAGCGGTTCGATATTCCGAACGCGATAAATATAAACGTTCCCTTGCGCGAGTTAAACCAACATATGCCAAGCGTCGTTCTTCTTCTACTTCTTGCTTATCGCCCAGAGTTCTTGAATGCGGGAAGATTCCTTCCTCCATTCCAGTTAGGAATACAGTCGGAAATTCCAAACCTTTTGCGGTGTGAAGCGTCATTAATGTAACAACCCCGCCGTGGTCTTCACCTTCTGGAATCTGATCAGAATCAGCAACAAGTGAAACATCTTCAAGGAATCCAAGCAGTGAAATCTCTTCACCTTCTTCAACCTCACCTTCTTCATACTCAACGGCTACTGAAACCAATTCTTGAAGGTTTTCAACACGACTCTCATCTTGCAAGTCATCACTTTTGGAAAGCTCAGCCAGTAGTCCAGATTGTTCTAAGACAGCTTGTGCAATTATCGAAGGCCGAGTTTTAGCTTCCACTAAGAATGTTAGTGTGGTGATTAGATGAACAAAATCATTAATTGCCGCAACTGATCTAGTCGGAATACTTGGAACCTGTGCACAACTATTTAAAGCAGCCCAGAACGAAATGTTTGTATCACGAGCAAATAGGTCGACCGTATCCAAAGCACGATCTCCGATTCCTCTCTTTGGAGTATTAATAATTCGACGAAGTGAGACCTCATCTGTTGGGTTTACTAGCACCCGCAGGTAGGCAAGGAAATCCTTAACTTCTTTACGCTCATAGAAGCGAACTCCGCCAACAACCTTGTATGGGATCGCTGAGCGAAGGAATGATTCTTCGAAAACACGAGACTGTGCATTTGTCCGATAGAATATCGCGGTATCACCTGGCTTTGAGGCTCCCTCATCACGTAATTCTTTAATTTGCTGAATAATAAAATCAGCTTCATCATGTTCACTCTCAGCTACATATCCTTTGATAAGGGCACCTGAGCCAGCATCAGACCAAAGATTCTTTGCTCTTCTTCCTTCGTTATTAGCAATTACAGAATTGGCAGCATTCAAGATATTTTGAGTAGACCGGTAATTCTGTTCTAATAAAATAGTTTTAGCGCTGGGGTAATCAGCTTCAAATTGCAAGATATTCCTAATGTTTGCCCCACGAAAGGCATAGATAGATTGGTCAGCATCTCCAACTACACATAGTTCTGCCAGTGGTAACCCTTCGCCTTCAGTGCCTACCAATTCTTTGATTAACACATACTGAGCATGATTTGTATCCTGATACTCATCGACTAGAACATGTCGAAAACGTGAGCGATAACGTTGGCGAGATTCTGGATGACGTTGGAGAACTTCTACCGTCTTTCCAATTAGGTCATCAAAATCCATGGCGTTCGCAGCGGCTAATCGCTTTTGATAATGGGCAAAAACTTCAGCAACGATGGCGTTAAATGCACTATCAGCGTGCTGCACAAAATCTGCTGGGCCTTGCAATTCATTTTTTGCTTGAGAGATAAGTCCGGCTACCGCTCTTGGGGCATATCGCTTTGGATCAAGATTCATGTCTTTCATAACCAGGGTGATCAGCCGCAGACTGTCACTCGAGTCATAAATTGTAAAAGAGTTTGAGTATCCAAGTTTTGATGCCTCTTGTCGCAAGATGCGAACGCAGGCAGAGTGAAATGTTGATACCCACATTGATCGAGCCCGATCTCCCACAAGATCGGCCACTCGCTCTTTCATTTCTGCCGCAGCCTTGTTTGTGAAGGTAATTGCCAGAATTTCGAAAGGCGCAACTGCTCTTTCACCTAGGAGATAGGCAATCCTTCGGGTCAAAACCCGTGTCTTTCCAGAACCTGCGCCAGCCACAACCAGTAGCGGAGAGCCAGAATGAACCACAGCAGCAGCCTGCTGCGGGTTTAGCCCTTCGATTAATTGTTCTGAACTCACGGGATGGAGTGTAACTACTTAAATCTCTGCCAAAATTGCGACATGACTCCTATTGAAGATTCCGAGATTGAGCGCGTCCTATTCGTAACAGCCCACCCAGATGATCTTGATTTTGGCGCTGGCGGAACCATCGCTCAGTGGACAGCGAAGGGGATCGAAGTCTTTTACTGTGTTTGTACTAACGGTGATCAAGGCGGTGAGGATCCATCCGTACCTCGCGAAGAAATGCCAAAGATTCGTCAACGTGAACAAACTGATGCTGGTGCAGCTCTAGGTGTCCCTGCAAAAAATATTGAATTTTTAAATCACCGTGATGGTTGGCTAGAACCAACAATTGAATTGAGAAAAGAAATTGTGCGAGTGATCCGCAAAGTTAGACCGCAAAGACTAGTTATTCAAAGTCCGGAGCGAAATTGGGATCGAATTCCAGCAAGTCATCCAGATCATATGGCTGCCGGTGAAGCTGCAATTCAAGCCGTATATCCGGATGCTAGAAATGCTTTTGCTTTTGAAGATCTATTAAAGACCGAAGGCTTAGAGCCTTGGGCAGTCCAAGAAGTTTGGGTGATGTCACATCACACACCAAATCACTTCGTTGATGTAACCGATACTTTTGAAAAGAAGTTAGCAGCTTTGCATGCTCACGTAAGCCAAACCGCTCATAATAGCGAGATGCCAAATCGCGTTCGTGAGTGGGGTGAACGAAATGCTGAAGCACAGGGACTTGCTAAGGGGCGACTTGCTGAAGTATTTAGAATCGTTGACGTTAAATAGTTATTTAGCTGTAACTTTTTCTAAAGCAAAAGTCTGATTTGGCGCGCCATCGCCATCGCCATTTGAATTATTTGAACCCTTTGCTGCCACAGCTCTAATTATGTCTAGGCCCTTAGTAATTTGTCCCCAAACTGTGTAATTAGGTCCAAGCATTGAATTATCGGAATAGACAATAAAGAACTGACTGCCATTTGTATTAGGACCGGAGTTTGCCATTGCGATAGTTCCGGCTGGATAGGTATTAACACTTGGCGTTGGAAGATTCTCATCTGGGACTTGCCAAGTTGGGCCACCTGAACCAGATGCGGTTGGATCCCCGCACTGTAAAACGTAGATTCCCTTTGTAGTTAAGCGGTGGCACAAAGTTTCATCAAAGTAACCATTATTGGCCATGTATGACATTGAAATAACAGTTAAAGGTGCTTTGGTGCCGAAGGCAGAAAAAACAACATCACCACAGTTGGTCTTCAATGTGAAGGTCTTATCTTTAAATGGTTTTTTAATTGTTGGAATTGCCAATTGCTTTGGTGCATGGCCAACAGCATAAGAATTCTTGCAACTAAGCTTCATCGCTTTAGTTGATCCGCTTTTATCTCCAGCATGGGCAGGACTCATCAAAGTAAGAGATGCAATCAGTGAAATTGCAATTAATACTTTCTTCACAACTACTCCCATTCAATCGTTCCTGGTGGTTTAGATGTTACATCCAAAACCACCCGATTTACCTCTCGAACTTCGTTAGTAATTCGAGTTGAAATCTTCTCCAAAACTTCGTAAGGAATTCGACTCCAATCAGCAGTCATAGCATCCTCAGATGAGACTGGCCTGAGAACAATCGGATGACCATACGTGCGGCCATCTCCCTGAACGCCGACACTTCGAACATCTGCAAGAAGTACCACTGGACACTGCCAAATTATGCGATCTAACTCAGCATTTCTTAACTCTTCACGGGCAATGGCATCTGCACGACGTAAAATCTTAAGATTATTCTCAGAGACTTCACCGACAATTCGGATTGCTAATCCCGGCCCTGGAAATGGTTGGCGCCAAATTATTTCCTCAGGTAGCCCCATTGATAATCCAGCATGACGTACTTCATCTTTGAATAATGTGCGAAGCGGTTCGATAAGTTTGAACTCAAGGTCATCAGGTAATCCACCAACATTGTGATGTGACTTAATATTTGCTGCGCCTTCACCACCACCAGATTCAACAACATCTGGGTAGAGCGTTCCCTGTACTAAGAAATCAATTGGCTCATCTTGTGAAATCTCGCGCGCTGCAGCTTCAAATACTCGAATAAATTCAGTACCGATGATCTTTCGCTTTGCTTCCGGATCAGTAATCCCAGCAAGTGCTTTTAAGAATCGTTCTTTTGCATCAACAACTTTTAGGGTAACTCCGGTAGATGCGACAAAGTCACGTTCTACTTGCTCGGCTTCGCCTTCGCGAAGCAAGCCATGATCAACAAACACACAAGTAAGTTGGGATCCGACTGCCTTTTGAACTATTGCTGCGGCAACCGCTGAATCAACACCACCAGATAGACCACACAGGACTCGGCCACTTCCAACAACTTCTTTAATCTTTGCAACTTCTTGGGCAACGATATTCTCAGAATTCCATACTGGTTTACAGCCAACGATGTCGATCAACCAGCGACGCAATATTTCTTGACCATTTTCACAGTGAAGCACTTCTGGGTGAAATTGCACTCCAGCATATTTTGCATCAGCGCTTTCAAAAGCGATGATTGGTGTGTCGGCAGTTTGCGCCGTGGAAGTAAATCCCTTCGGAGCGGTCGTAACGCTATCGCCATGGCTCATCCAGACATTGAATTCACTTGGTAGGCCTGCGAGTAACTTTGAGGCACCTTCATGCTTCATTTGAGTGCGGCCAAATTCTGATTTTCCAGTCTTTGTCACAACTCCCCCAAGGGCATTTGCCATAACTTGAAAACCGTAACAAATTCCAAACACAGGAATTCCTGATTCAAATAACTTCGCATCTAAAGTTGGAGCGCCCTGTGAATAAACACTTGAGGGACCACCAGAAAGAATTATTGCTTTAGGGTTTTTTGCCAGCATTCGCTCAATCGACATCGATGAAGGCACAATTTCAGAATAAACCTGGGCTTGACGAACACGTCTAGCGATTAGCTGAGCGTACTGCGCACCAAAATCGACAACTAAAACAGTTTCTTGTGGCGAATTAGGCACGATCAATAACAACCTCGACGCGCTGGAACTCTTTCAAATCTGAATACCCAGATGTTGCTAGTGCACGTCGTAGTGCGCCAAACAAATTCATACTTCCATCTGCAGAGTGTGATGGCCCAGTAAGAATCTCTTCAAGAGTTCCAACAGTTCCAACTTGAACTCTATCGCCGCGTGGAAGTTCGAGGTGATGGGCTTCTGAACCCCAGTGCCATCCTTTTCCTGGTGATTCAACAGCCTTAGCAAGGGGTGAACCCATCATGACGGCGTCAGCACCACAAGCAATAGCTTTAGCAATATCTCCTGAACGTCCAACAGAACCATCAGCAATAACGTGAACATAACGGCCACCAGATTCATCCATATAGTCGCGACGAGCAGATGCAACTTCAGCAACTGCAGATGCCATTGGGACTGCAATTCCAAGCACTGTTCGAGTTGTGTGGGCAGCGCCGCCACCAAATCCAACAAGAACACCAGCAGCGCCAGCGCGCATAAGGTGTAAGGCGCCAGTACCAGTGGCACAGCCACCAACAATTACTGGAACATCTAATTCATAAATAAACTTCTTCAAATTTAGAGGTGCATTATTTGATGCAACGTGTTCTGCTGAAACTGTAGTTCCACGTATAACAAATATGTCAACGCCAGCATCGATAACACTTTTGTGTAGCTCAGCGGTACGTTGTGGCGAAAGTGCGGCAGCCACTGTCACACCAGCAGCGCGAATTTCTGCAATTCGAGACTTTATAAGCTCTGGTTGGATCGGAAGTGCATACAACTCTTGCATCCGACGAATTGCTTGCTCTTGTGGCAGGGATGCAATTTCACCAAGTGGGATTCTTGGATCCTCATGGCGAGTCCAAAGTCCTTCAAGGTTTAGAACACCTAATCCTCCAAGTTTTCCGATTGCAATCGCGGTATCTGGGGAAACAACTGAATCCATTGGGGCGGCCAGCATTGGAAGAGAAAACTTATAGGCATCGATCTGCCAGTTGATTGAAACATCTTCTGGATCTCTGGTGCGGCGAGAGGGAACGATTGCAATATCGTCGAAGGAATAACCAACGCGAGCGCGCTTTCCTGGCCCAATTTCGATTTCGTTCATTCGCTTTTCCTTTAGTTATTTCGACTTGTTTGAGTAATTTGGCGCATCAGCAATATCTAGAACATCGTGAGGATGGCTTTCTTGCAATCCAGCTGCAGTTATTTGAATTAACTGACCATTTTTCTGAAGATCCGCGATCCTTGCCGCACCGGCGTATCCCATGCCAGAGCGAAGGCCGCCCACTAATTGATGAACTGTGGTTGCAACAGATCCTCGGTATTGAACTTTTCCTTCAATGCCTTCCGGAACCAATTTGTCTTCTGATAGAACGTCATCTTGCATATAACGATCCTTTGAATATGACTTTTGCTCACCTCGTGATTGCATCGCACCGAGTGAACCCATTCCTCGGTATGCCTTAAATTTACGACCAGATATCTCTACTAACTCACCTGGCGATTCATCACAACCAGCAAGTAGCGAACCAAGCATTACGGTATCTGCGCCGGCAACAATTGCTTTGGCGATATCACCTGAATATTGCAGGCCGCCATCTGCGATCAACGGAATATCTGCTTTAACGCAAGCCTTGTGAGCTTCCATGATTGCGGTAATTTGTGGAACGCCGACACCGGCAACAACACGGGTGGTGCAAATTGAACCAGGTCCAACACCAACTTTTACCGCATCAACACCAGCATTAATAAGTGCCTGAGCGCCAGCACGAGTTGCAACATTGCCACCAATAATTTGAATACTTGAATACTCTTTCTTAATTCGAGCAATTGCCTCTAGGACCGCGCGGTGATGGCCGTGAGCTGTATCAACGACAACCACATCTACGCCAGCTTCAATTAGAGCACAAGCTCGTGCAAACCCATCGTCACCAACACCAACTGCAGCGCCAACAATGCCTTGGGCTTTTGCCAACTTTACGTTTGCAACTTGCTCATCAACCGAGAGGTTGCGGTGAAGAATTCCAATTCCTCCCGCTTTAGCCATAGCAATGGCCATCGCACTTTCGGTAACCGTATCCATTGCAGATGAAACCAGTGGGATATCTAAGGAGATTGCTCTAGTAAGGCGGGTCTTAGTATCAACTTCACTTGGCACAACATCAGAGGCATCTGGGAGTAGAAGGACATCGTCATAGGTAAGGCCAAGCATGGCCACCTTTTCGCGAGCACCTTCGAGCATTGGCTAATCCTAGTGGTGAGCCTTGCTTGGGAATAATTGCCCGCATATGAGGGTTCTTATTTGTATGAGCGCACCATTACAACCTCGGCCAATTTCTGATGACTGGCAATGGCAAGAACAGGCAGCCTGTAGAAACATGCCTTCTGAGATGTTCTTCTTTCCTGATGGTGAGCGCGGTCCAAGACGTAAGAATCGGGAAAATGCTGCGAAGGCAGTTTGTGCATCATGTCCAGTAATCCAAGCCTGCCGAAAGCAAGCACTTGAATTGCATGAGCCGTATGGAATTTGGGGCGGGCTATCTGAAGATGATCGCCTAGCTCTAATAAATCGTAAAACTTCTGAGCGTTATAGCACTGCTTCTTAACTCCAAATTCACTATTCCCAGTAGATTTTCAGGATTCAAGGGTATAAAACAGCTCAAATAAAGATAGATTGCATAAATGTCTGTGCCCAGTAGGAAAATAATTAAAGTCAAAGCCTTCCTGGCGACAAACTTACTATTCACTTCCTTTTTTATTGGGTTCTCTACGCCCCACGCACAAGCCCTTGAAATGTCTAAAATCGTGGTAAATAGCTCTGAAAATATAAGTACCTCGCTTGATAAAAATGTTTTAAATGTCTATTTAAATGTTTTTCATCCCTCGACAAAAATCTTCTTCAAAATCAATTTCAATAATACCGATACCCTAACTGTGATAAATGACGCCGCGAAAGTAACCTTAAGTAGTGGCTCAGGTCTTCAATTTTCACTTCAATCTGGAAACTCACTTAATGAATTAAATATAGCTTCACCAATTCGCCAAATTAAAGCAGAAAATGGTCAGCCATTAGTTCAATTTTTCGCAGCTCCAAAAGATTTTCCTATGATCAGCTTTTCAGGGGACACAACTCTTGTCAATAATAAAGATATCCTCTCGACTCCCGTCGTTGACGACGGTACCTACGCAATTGATTCAAATGGTAAAAACATTAAATATTTCATTAAATCACCAAATAACTTAATAGGTTTTAGAAAGCTAAATGACGGTACGGTAAATCAAGGCTTCGGTGGAACACCCGCTTATGGCTACCTGGAGCAGCAAGATTTCAGCGTCAGCGCTACATCCCCTGGAATCTGGCGCCTACTTGACTCAAACTTTCAAAATGTCACGACTATCAACAAAGTCAAAACTAAATTTGGCACTGTTCTTCCAGAAGGACACGGAATGACAATTTCCAATGTGGGCAATCCCATAGTTATTACTACAGTCACTAGAAGTGTTGATAGCACCTGGCTAAAGCGAATCTATAAATTTCCAGTATTGGATTGTGATATTGCCGAGATTAAGAACGGTATTGCCATAAAAGAATTTAGCTTTTGGGACTGGGCTGTTGCAAATCCCACTATAAGTGAGCCGCTATTGGACTCCATGCAGCTATTTAATGATCCACAAAATCCAACATCATCACCAATTGATATTTGTCACGCTAACTCAATGGAATATTCGAAGGCTGATAATGCTTATCTAATTAGCTTGCGAAGTCCTTCAATACTTATGATTCTAGATACTAATTTGAAAACGGTCAGACAGGTCATAAACACCGAGAGTTCATTACAACACTTTGCGCGATATGTAAGTAAAACTCACATTACAGCCCTTGGTAATTTCACCTTTGATAAAGTCTCCCAATTCATGGATTTCAAATTTGTAAATGGAAAATGGGTTTTAACGCAAATACCATTCCCGGTCCATGTGACTTATTGTGGAAATACTGAATACATCGATAGCACTCATATTTGGCTTGGCGGTGGTTGTGGGCCTTTTACGGCTGGAACTTTAGGCGCAATCTTCAAAGTAACTAATGGTGCTTTGGTATTAGTAGGTTCTGTAAAGATGAGTGGATTTAATTACTCATATCGAGCAGATTTAACTTAAAACTTAAACT
>CAIJOE010000146.1 GCA_903822245.1 uncultured Actinomycetes bacterium | reverse complement strand
TAAGCCCACGATACCCCCGAACACGCTCACAAGCGGGGATTTCACGCTTATTCTCAAGTTATTGTGTGGCTAATCTGGCGGTAGTTCGATACTTTCTAGCGAAAATCCCGATGCGCCAGCCTCATAGCCTTCCAAAAAGGCCTCAGCGCGGCTTTTATCGGGGTGGCGGGCTAGATACTCATTGAAGTCATCGCCGTGGCCAGAAATGCGCAAATGGATCAATTCGTGGAAGAGCACATATCGGATTACATATTCCGGGGCCTGGCTAAGGCGATCTGAGATTCGAATCGTTCGATCTACGGTGGTGCAAGATCCCCAGCGCTCGCGCATCGATCGCCAAGCCAGCGAAGCTGGCCGCTCATGGAAATCGGGCAAAAGTTCCTGCAAAAGTTGCTGGGCATGTGTGGCAAGGCTGGCATCAGACTTTCGGGCTTTGCCTTCGCGCTTTAAAACAAGCTCGATCATCTCCGGGATGATCTCAAATTCTTGGCGCCTGGTTAATCGATCTGGAATATGAATTTCAATAAGTCCGTTTTGTCGCAAAGCTTGGATACTGCGCTTTCGCCGACTACTTCGGATGACTCGAAACTCTGGCAACCTAGCCAAAAGCTCTTCCCGCTCGATCTTTTCTTGGGCCCTAGGGGAGAGAATTCGCGGAAGCCTTGAAATCTTGGCACTTTGGTTGCTCATCGGCGGCAAGATATCGGCAAAGATATCTTCTTGGATGAAGTTCTCCACTGCTTCACCTGCCATTGGCCACTTATCCCCAAATTCTGCGTAGTCACCCACACGTTATGCACAAGTTTATCAACAGCAAGATTTATATTCTCGAATTAAGCGTCGTTGTTTTCGGATTATTTTCCATGAACCCTACTTTTGCCCCATAAATATCAATCGCTTTTGCTTATATCCAAATTAGGAAATAAATCAAATCCTTTTTGGTAAAAATTGTGCCTACTTTAGGTTACTTGAGAGTTGATTATGCGTTGTTAATACCTTAAGTTCCGACTACGAACTCCTCGGATAACAGTTCTTTGTTTGCAAGGGGAAGGCAAACACAGAATCGTGCGCCCGGGGAGTTCGCTTTTTAATTGAAAGTTAAATTAATCCTGAAAGATCATCTGGGACGATGGTGCTGTCCAAGAATTTCTTAACATCTACTAAATCATTTGCTGTTGGAAGTAGTGCTGCATCTTCCCAGCGCTGGTCTCGCAGTTCTAAACCAATTTCACTTTCAACTTCACTCCAAAATGTGGCGCATTCACGAAGCTTGCGAGGTGAAACCTCTAAACCTAAGAGTGTGGCAAATAATTGTTGGGTTGGTGATTTAGTTGCTCGGCGCCGGCGCAGAGTTTCACTAAGCGCTCCATAAGAAGGAAGGCGATTAGCCACTGCAATGGTGGTGACGTTATCGATCCAGCCTTCGATTAAGGCCAAGGCCATCTCCAATTTAATAAGTGCTGCTTCTTGGGCTGCGCTTTGTTCTGGTTTAAATAAACCAGCGTTAATTGCAACTGAAAGTGATTGCGGATTAGTGATATCTAATTCACCACTTTCCATGGCGCGCTCTGCTTGATCCTGAATTGAGGCCATATCAATTCGAATTCCACGGCCATATGCGGTGATTGCATCTTGAATATATTGGGCTAGCCACGGAGTGTGAGCAAAAAGCCGAGCCGATGCTGCTTCGCGAATTGCAAGAAAGATCCGAACTTCTTCGATCGGGATTTCTAAACCCTGCGCCCATAAATCAATGTTTTGTGGGATTAATCTGGCTTGGGTAGAAGTCTCTGGTGTATTTGAAAATAGCGGAATTGCCACATCATTTGCCCCAGTGACACTTGTGGCAAGTTGGCCAATAGATTGGCCGAGTTGGGAAGCAATTAGTGAACCCATAAAGGCCCGCATGATCGGGGTGATCCCGGCTAGCTCTGGTGAATTAGCGACAGGTGATTCATTTAAAACGCTAGTTAGCGCTCCAGCCATTCCTTCAGCCAACGGCTCAAGCATTTTTTGCCAGCCAGGAAGTGAGGCGTCAAGCCAATCGCGTCTACTTGCTGCAACTAGTGAGGTGGCCGCACTTGCCGGGAAAACGGTTGCTTGATCTAGCCAGGTATTTGCAATGCCCAAGGCCTCTTCAGATTTTGCTAAATCAAGATCGCCAACCGGTAGCTCTGGAGCAGTTGAAAGAAATTTGCGGGAGATCTCACGCAAAGATTCAAGTGAAATTAATGGGGCCAAAGGGTTAGCTGCTGCGGCAAAAAGTGTTTGTGGGTTAAAGCCCATACTTGCAAACTGGGAAAATATTTCATTGAAATCGGGACCACCAGAGTTTTGCTTATTTTCATTTTCTTCGCCATCAAAATCGCCCGTTCCAAAACCAAATGTGCCACTCATACTTGCCCCCTTTCAAGATAATAAGTTCTAAGCGCTGGTATTTCTTCCATAACGCTACTGGAATAGGTAACCATAAAAACCTTAGAAATCTTCCCGCTAGATGAGTTGGGCGGACATAAGTTAAGGGGAGTTGTTAGGGTAGGGGTATGGAATTGATGGCTTCATTTGCCCTTGGAAGCACGGCTGTTGCTGCTTTGGTCTGGTGGCTAGTTCCGATCTTTGGCGTTAGTGGCGCGATTATCTATGTGGTTTGGGTAAGTAAATTCCAAGACAAGTATGAGAATGAGACCAATCGCTCGGTCAATAAATTTAGCTCCTTTCAAGAAACCTTTCGGGAGTCAGCAAAGCCGCCGCAAGATCCACCACAATTTAGCCAAACTGATAACACTTAACTCCGCTTTTTATGAGTAGCACCCCAAGGTTTCTAACTCGCCCACCATTGATCTTTCTTTCAATAGTTCTAGCCTTGGCACTTTTCGCCCCAGCGCCATTTGCAGTCATCGCCCCTGGCCCAGCAACAAACCTGTTAGGAAATACGGTAAGTATTTCAAGTGGCGCAAGTGCCACAGTTTTACCTACCAAAGGAAAACTCTTCTCAACTTCAGTTTTAGTAAATAATCCAAACTCTAGGTTGCCTGGAATTTGGGTCTTGCTTGCTTGGGCAAAAGGAAGTCAGGCTGTGGTCCCGTGGAGTGCGCTCTATCCACCGGGTGAAAGCGCTAAAAAATCTAAAGAGGTCTCCGATAAAGAGATGGCCACTTCGCAACAAAAGGCGGCAATCGCGGCTGCAAATTTCTTGAAAGCGCTAAATCCAAGCCAACCACTTGGGTGGAATCCTAAAGATATCAAAATTGCGATGCACAATGTTGGTGGGCCAAGTGCCGGATTAGCCTTTGCGCTAACGCTTATCGCAAAGTTGAAGTCACCCGAGTTAATTGCTGGGCGAAATATTGCAGTCACTGGTGAGATTTCAGAAAATGGAAGCGTCGGGCGAATTGGTGGCATTGATCAAAAAATGATTGGCGCCAGAGCTGCTGGTGCGCAGATTTTTATCTTGCCAAGGCAGACCTGCCAGGACATAACCCGGCGGCCAAAAGGATTGAAATTGATTGCAGTATCAACCTTAGGTCAGGCAGTTCACGCGCTGGCAAACCCTCGAATCGCCGACTCCCTGCACTGCTAGATAGAGTTGGGCTATGAGCTCATTTCAATTCCCAGGTAGTCCCTTTGGTCAAAATCGTGGCGGTCAAAATGGCGCCCGCCCACCAGGAATTAAGAAGCCCGGTCCATTTGGTTGGACAGTAATAACACTTGTAATACTTGCTGGCGTATTAGTTGGACTTTCTGGTTTCTATGCCGACTTACTTTGGTTTAGATCTGTTGATTTTGTAAATGTTTGGAAAACTGTTTTAGTAACAAAAGCCGAAATGTTTGTTGGCTTTGGTTTGCTAACTTCTTTTGCAATCACTTCAAATGTTTACATTGCATATCGAAATCGTCCGATATATGTCCCAGTTTCAATTGAGGCCGACAACCTAGAGCGCTACCGCGGTCAGATCGATCCAATTAAAAAGTGGGTTTTACTAGCGATTTCAGTCGGCTTCTTCTACTTCGCCGGAAATGCCGGAATGGGTCTTTGGTCTTCTTGGTTGCAGTTTAAAAATGCCACTCCATTTGGAGTTAAAGATCCACAATTTGGTTTGGATGTTTCATTCTTTGCTTTCAAGCTGCCGTTCTATCAATCACTAATTGCTTGGGCAATTTCTTCACTCATTCTCACAATTTTGGCAGCCACAGCAGTCCACTATCTCTACAGTGGAATTCGCTTACAAGTTCAAGAAGATCGCACGACGGTTGCAGCAAGAGTCCAACTATCAGTTCTCCTAGGAGTCCTAGTTCTAGTAAAGGCTGTGGCATATTGGTTTGATCGCTACGCCTTATCGCTAAAGAACAGCAAGTTAATTACAGGGCTTACCTATACTGATGTGAACGCGGTTCTTCCAGCTAAAGCAATCCTGGCTGGTATTGCAGTTGTCTGCGCCATTCTTTTCTTTGCAAATATTATTCGCCGCTCTTGGGTGCTACCTGTTGCAGGGGTTTCCCTCATGGCAATCTCTTCATTAATTATTGCTGGGGTTTACCCATCTGCTATTCAACAATTCCAGGTCAAGCCATCTGAGTCTTCAAAAGAAGCCCCTTATATTCAACGAAATATCAATGCAACTAGAGCTGCCTATGGCTTGAGTGATGTGCAAATTAAGGAATACCAGGCAACGATTGCGCCATCTGCTGGGCAACTTGCAAATGATGCGGCGACTGTTTCAAATATTCGCCTAGTAGACCCAAATGTGGTTCCAGCAACATTCCGCCAGCTCCAACAGATCAAGCCTTATTACAGTTTTGCCGATTCACTAGATATGGATCGCTATAAAGTAAATGGCGTTTCACGAGATTCAGTTGTTGCAGTTCGTGAATTAAATATCAATGGCAATCCAGCTCGTAACTGGATCAATGATCACTTGGTATATACCCATGGCTTTGGATTCGTTTCAGCCCTTAGCAATACGATTGATGCTGATGGAAAGCCATCCTTTACTGTTGGTGATATTCCACCAACTACTGGACTTGGAAAATTCCAACCACGCATTTATTTCGGTGAAAATGTTCCAGATTATTCAATTATTGGTGGCGCAAAGACCAGCACCGCAACTGAACTTGATTATCCAGATGATAAATCTGCCAATGGTCAAAAGAACTACACCTATACCGGTAAGGGCGGAGTCCCAATGGGATCAACCTTTACTCGTTTGCTTTTCGCTATTAAGTATCAAGAACAGCGTATTTTTCTCTCAAACTTGATCAATAAAGATTCCAAGATTCTATTCAATAGAAATCCATCAGAGCGAGTTGCAAAAGTGGCCCCATGGCTAACATTGGATGGAAACGTCTACCCAGCAATTGTCGATGGCAAAGTACTTTGGATTGTCGATGGCTACACAACAAGTGCGGGCTATCCAAATGCAAAGCGCACCAACTTGGCAGCAGCCACAACCAACTCGGTTACAACCAGCGCGGCTTCGGTGGCATCACTTGCTTCAAAGGATGTTAACTACATCCGCAACTCAGTAAAAGCAACGGTTGATGCATACGATGGAACTGTCACACTTTATGCGTGGGAAGCAAAGGATCCAGTCCTACAAACCTGGAGTAAGTCATTCCCTGGTTCACTTAAGCCAAAGAGTGCGATGTCTGCATCCCTACTTGATCATATTCGTTACCCAGAAGATCTATTTGGTGTCCAGCGAGATGTGCTCAGCACATATCACGTGGCAACAGCAAGCGCGTTCTATGGTGGCCAAGATTTCTGGCGCGTGCCAACTGACCCATCATCAATGGGAGCTAATGCAGGCGTGCAACCTGCTTATTACCAAACCATGCAAATGCCTGGTGATAAGAAATCTGCATTCTCACTTACTACTTCATTTGTGCCACGTGGAAATCGTCAGAACTTAACTGCCTTTGCTTCAGTTAATTCAGATAACGGTCCGGATTACGGCAAAATCACGGTTCTACAATTGCCACGTTCAACCAATATCTCTGGCCCATCGCAAGTAGCCTCAAACTTTGAAGCCAAGCCAGAAGTTGCGCAAGCACTTTCCTTGCTACGCCAAGGTGGATCTGATGTAGTTCTAGCAAACCTTCTAACACTTCCAGTTGGCGGAGGCTTGCTATACATCCAACCGGTTTATGTTCGAGCAACGGCAAATTCATCGGCTTACCCACTACTACAAAAAGTATTGGTTTCCTTCGGTGATGTAATTGGTTTTGATAACACATTAAAGGGTGCACTAGATCAAGTATTTGGTGGAAACTCTGGAACTGTTCTAAATAACACTGCGCCTTCAACTACTGGCGGAACTTCTACACCAACTTCAATGAGTGCATCACTTCGTTCAGCACTACAAAGTGCACAACAAGCACTTGCAGATTCACAGTCAGCACTAAAGCGTGGCGATTTCACTGCATATGGAAAAGCACAGGATCGCTTGAAGGCTGCGATTGCATCGGCGGTTGCTGCACAGAAATAGCCTTCAGTTTGGGTTATTTAATACTTTCTAATAGGATCGCCTATACCGACGCGGGGTGGAGCAGCTCGGTAGCTCGCTGGGCTCATAACCCAGAGGTCATAGGTTCAAATCCTGTCCCCGCTACCAAACAATAAATTAAGGGCCAATTGGCTCTTTTTTTATTGCCTAAAATAAGTTGCCGCCAATGTTCCAAGAGGGAGTTTAGGAATTATCTACAACTTCTTGTAGGCGGTGGCTGACTTCATAAGCACCGTATGCCAAGCCATCAATCGCTAAAACAAAAATACTGTTTCCTTTTTCATGGGCACTTTCGACCACGCTATTAATTGAATTTGGAAAACCAGTGGTTGTCCGTGCCATTGCCAAGCTCGGGCCAAGTAGTGCAGTCCTAACTTTTCCATCAATGATAACTCGAGCAGCAATTCCTTGAATTGGTGATTGATTCCATTGGGTATAAGCAATTGGGTATACCCCTTTGGCTTCTAAGTCTTTTCCAATTGCAGCCATTGCTTTATGTTGGTCGGTTGGATTTTCATGCATTTTTGATAAATAGTCACCAAGGCCAACCAATAAGGTCAAAGTTATAGTTTTAAGAGTGTATTCATCAATAACTGAATCATCATCTGACTTGTATGGGGCCACTTCAAATACTGCGCTATCAATATCAAAAACTTCAATAAATTTAGGAATTACTGGCTCTACTTTGGAGCTGACTCTTTTGCGGCTACGAATTGATATCACCACAAGTGAAATAAGCAGTATTCCAATAAGCCCACCAGCCACCAACCAAATCGGGTGGTTTAGATGAAGCCGATCAACAAGTGAATTTGTGTTTCCCATGATTAGCTAATCGCTTTCACGAAGTCACTATGGATCAAGCCATTACTAGATATCGCACTTGCCCCATGAGACCCATCGACTCCATCGATACTTGTGAATTTTCCACCAGCTTCGCGAACGATTATGTCGAGGGCTGCCATATCCCAAAGTGATAGTGAAGGTTCTACCGCTAAATCAACGGCGCCTTCAGCAACCAGCATATGTGACCAGAAATCACCATAGCCGCGCGTGCGCCAAACCTTTTGCTGCAGATCTATGAACTTCTGGCGACGATTGCCCCAGCCAACTAAATCTGAGTAGGCAATTGAAGAATCAGATAATTTAGAAACTTTTGATACCTGTATTTGTTCTAATTTTAAAACCGAGCCAGAAGTAAATGCCACATATGCGCCCATCTCCTTGGCCGCAGACCAACGTCGATTTAGCGCTGGTGCGCTTACTACTCCAGCAATAACAATTCCATCTGGATTAACAAGAGCAATAAGAGTTGCCCAGGTTGGCACACCACGTAAGAAGTTTTTGGTTCCATCAATTGGATCTATAACCCAGTAATGGGCGCCTGTAGAAAGATCCGGCACGCCAAACTCTTCACCAGCAACCACATCTTGCGGCCTGGCTTTAGCCAGTTCACCTCGCAGCGCTGTTTCAACAGCTTTATCTGCATCAGTTACTGGCGATGAATCTGGTTTGGTTTCAATTACTAAATCAAGTGCTTGGTAGCGACCTAGTGAAATCGCATCAGCAATATCTGCCAACTTTTGTGCGAGGGCCAAATCATCACTTAAGGAGTGGTTTCGACCAGAGCTCATGGCGATATTCTATTCAGAAGTCATCAGACGGCGCAGGCTTGTTAAGCGTGCCTTGCTCTTCTCATCCAAATCCCAATGGTTTAGGGCGCATGCTTCTTCATCGTGTGAGCAATTTGTTGGGCAGTGCTCGATTGCTTCAGCAAATTCATTAAAGGCGCCGATTACTCTCTTGTTATCGACATGGGCAACACCGAAAGATCGAACTCCTGGCGTATCAATAATCCAACCATCACCACTATCTAATCTAAGGGCTAATGCAGAAGATGAGG
Source organism: uncultured Actinomycetes bacterium (assembly GCA_903822245.1). Taxonomy (GTDB): domain Bacteria; phylum Actinomycetota; class Actinomycetes; order Nanopelagicales; family Nanopelagicaceae; genus AAA044-D11. The sequence goes on along the minus strand of CAIJOE010000146.1, from coordinate 4,669 downwards.
TGTGACGTCCACGACCGGTTACTTCATTCACTATTCCAGTAGCACGATCAGCTTTCTCTACTAAGGCATTAACTAAAGTTGATTTACCAACTCCTGAATGGCCAAGTAGAACTGTTCGTTTGTTAGCAAGTGCTCCTCGAATTGCAGTTAAATCATCACCACGTTTAGTCTTATAAATTTCTATTTCTAAATCATCATAGGCACTTAGGAATTCCTTGCCGTCAGCTAAATCGCACTTAGTTACGATGATTATCGGTTTGATTCCTTGATCAAAGGCGACTACTAAGGCACGATCAACAAAGCCATGCCGCGGTTCTGGATTAGCAGCTGCAAGGACAATTGCCATCTGGTCCACATTTGCCACAATCATTCGCTCGAGTTCTGCGGCATCATCAACAGTTCTAGTTAAGGCACTCTTTCTTGGCGCAACTGTGACAATACGAGCAAGTGAGCCTTCACTTCCAGAAAGATCGCCAACTACTCCAACCATGTCACCAACAACTACAGACTTCTTGCCAAGTTCGCGAGATTTCATGGCAGTGATGATTAAGTCATTTTTATCTTCAAATAAACAGGTAGTTCGACCTCGATCAACAGCAATTACAAAGGCTTGTTCAGCTTTTGTGTAATCTGGGCGATCTTTGGTGCGCGGCCTTGTGGAACGAGGCGGACGGGATCGAACATCGTCCTCGTCGTAATCTCGTTTATCGACCATATTTACTTAGTTCCCATTTAATAACGCTGCCCAAGCTGCCGGAAAGTCAGGAAGTGTTTTTTGGGTAGTGGATATATTTTCAACTTCAATTCCAGCAACTACAAGTCCAATCATTGCCCCAGCCGTTGCAAGGCGATGATCTTCATAAGAATGAAAGACGCCACCATGTAATGGTGCTGGGGAAATATGAAGCGCAGTTTCTTCTTCATCAACATCCCCGCCAAGGGCGTTAATTTCAGCAGCAAGGGCGGCTAGTCGATCTGTTTCATGAAGACGCAAGTGTCCAATACCGCGAAGTGAAGAAGGCGAATCGGCCAAAGCTGCTACAGCAGCAATTGATGGCGTTAGTTCACCAACATCATGGAGATCAACATCTATCCCCTTAATTGCACCGGTTCCAGTTATTTTCAATCCTTCTGAGACAAATTCAATTTTGGCGCCCATATCTTTAAAAATCTTACGAAGCTGGTCACCAGGTTGGGTGGTTACTTTTGGCCAATCTCTAACCACAACTTGACCACCACAAATCATGGCTGCTGACATAAAAGGCGCAGCATTTGAAAGATCAGGTTCAATCACAAGGTCTTGTCCTTTTAGGGTTCCAGGCAAGACTTTCCATTGATGTATTGCGGTAGTAGGGCTGGCAACTTCCACGGTTGCACCAAACTGGCGAAGCATTTGAATAGTCATTTCAATATGAGGCATCGAAGGTAGAGATTTACCAACGTGGCGAACGGTAATTCCTTGTTCTGTTGCTGGGCCAATTAGCAACAGCGCTGAAATAAACTGTGAAGAAGAAGAAGCATCAATTTCTAATTCACCACCTTTTAATTTCCCGCTGCCATTAATGGTCAGTGGGAGTGAATATCTAGAACCATGCTCAATACTGACGCCAAGGTTTTCAAGAGCGCTAATAACTGGTCCTAATGGCCGCTCATGCGAGCGAGGATCGCCATCAAAATGAACCAAGCCATTTGCAAGTGCAGCAACAGGTGGCAAAAAGCGCATAACCGTCCCGGCATTTCCAACATCGATTGATGCCGGGCCAAAGAATTTGCCTGGCGTGACTACTAAGTCGCCGTTTGCTTCTTCTTTAATTGCGCAACCAATTGCTTTGAGTCCGGCGATCATTAGCGCTGAATCCCGAGAGTGAAGTGGCTTTCTAAGTATTGAGGTAGTCGATGCTAGCGCTGCAAGAATTAAAGCGCGGTTAGTAGCTGACTTTGAACCAGGAATTGTGATTGTTGCAGAAACAGGGTTAGCACCACGAAAGGGTGCTGGCCAATGTTGATCTGCAGTCATGAGTGAAGTCTACCTGCTGGCTTTATGCCCCCGTTATCAGTTGGAAGTGCAGCAGATTGCTATAAATTAGGCATATGTGTGGCCGTTATGCGCTCTCGAAATTGCCGAGTGAATTAATAGAGGAATTTGAGATCAGTGCTGGCCATGTGGGTAGCGTATTGCCAGCTGATTGGAATATAACTCCAACTCGTGAGATTTACATAATTCGTGAAAATAGCCAAGCAATGCGCGAACTAGCAAATGTTTCTTGGGGCTTGATTGCGCCATGGAGTAAAGATCGAACCGAGGCAGTTCGTTCACAATCGCAGGCAATAAATGCAAGAGGTGAAAGTGTCCATGAAAAGCCCACTTTTAGAAATGCCTTCAAGTCACGTCGTTGTTTAATTCCCGCAACTGGCTATTACGAATGGGCCACAGAACTTGGCAAGTATGAAACAAAGCAACCTTTTTATATTCATGCTGATAAACCCAATCGGACTCTGGCTCTTGCAGGTATCTATGATCGTTGGGTCGATACAAATGGTGAGATATTTGAAAGCGCATCAATTATTACTCGTGAAGCAGTTGGATTTTTAGCAACCGTGCACCATCGGATGCCTACTTTTCTCCCAAAGGATCGCTGGAATTCTTGGTTAGATCCAAAGTTAACTAGCGTGGAGGCGATTCGTGGTTTGATGGAATTGAGTGACCCGGCGGCAAACTTGGTAGCCGATCCAGTCTCATCGGCGGTAAATTCAATTCGTAACAACGGCCCAGAGCTAATTGTCCCGATCGAATTGGGCGAGCCCACCACTTTGTTCTAGAAGAAATGTGGGAATAACTGGGAATATGTTGGGAGTTTGTGAGGTTACCTAATAATGCATGAGTCTGAGGTGGAGCTGTGGCGGTAGCCTGTATTCCAATGAGTTCTGAGATTGAAGTCCGCAAAACGCATTCTCCTGCCGAGTTACTGGCCTCTGAGACTGCTGCTGAGCGAGGTGCGCGATTTGCTGCCGATGCAATGCAATATACAAGTCAACTTTATTCTGCTGCTCTTCGCTACACAAAGAATTCGCATGATGCTCAAGACTTAGTCCAAGATACCTATGCAAAGGCATTTACTTCTTTCCATCAGTTTGAACCCGGAACGAACCTAAAGGCCTGGTTGTATCGAATCCTGACCACAACTTTTATTAATACCTATCGAAAAGATCAACGCCGACCACAAATTTCAGATGGCGAATTAGAAGATTGGCAAATTTTTGAAGCTTCAAGTCACACTAGTGATCAAGGCAAATCGGCCGAAGATGAAGTTCTTGAAAATATGCCAGAGGGTGATATCAAGAAAGCGCTAGGAGAGATTCCAGAAGAGTTTCGTTTAGCTGTCTTCTATGCTGATGTTGAAGGTTATTCATATAAAGAGATTGCCGAAATTTTGGGAATTCCATCTGGAACTGTCATGTCCCGGCTACATCGAGGACGTAAATTATTACGAGAATTACTTATGGACTATGCCAAAGATCGCGGTTATGGCAAAGACTTGAAAGAAGTTACCTCCAGCAAGAAGGGGGGGAGAAATGATTAATAACCACTCTAATCAGACACAATGTAATGAAGTTCTAACTGCTTTGATTTTGTTTATTGATAATGAGATTTCAGATGCTGCGCAGGCACGATCCCTTGAAGTGCACTTCCAGGAATGCCAACCTTGCTGCCAAGAGATGGAACATGAACGACAAGTCTTGGCCACAATGAGGACACTTCTTAATAATGAATGCCGCGAGGAAGCGCCACAAGAGTTGAACGAACGTATCGCAGCTCAGACTGCTCTACTTGCTGCTCAAATGGGAAGCGGCGGACAGTTTGTAACTGAATACCGTCACACCCAGACCACTACCGTCTATAACGATGGAGTCAGTGAAGTAAGGATCGAAGAGACTCATATTGAGATTGAGACCAATAATGAAAATGGGCCGCAATTCCCATTCTTTTAAAGATTTCTAATCGCTTCTAAAGTAAGTTAGCGGTTATGAATAGTGAGGCAGTTCGCGGGGCCGTGGGAATGGCTTCCTTGGTTGTTCGCGCCGCGGATACCTCAGTTGCCCAAGCTTTAAATGATCTACCAGTCTTATCTTCTCCTACCTTGATGACTATTCTCGAAGGTGCTTGCACTGCTGCGATGGCAGAACATTTTGAGTCTGGTGAAACTTCAATTACTACTGAAATAAGTGTTGTTGTGCATGGCGCCGTTGGGGTTGGCATGGAAATAATTGCAAATTCTACCTGCGTAGATATTATGGAAAAAGATTTTATCTTTGATGTTTCAGTTCACAATGGCAGCAAGTTAGTTGCCTCTGGGACTATCACTCGTCGCTTAGTTGATCGTGTTTCTTATGCTGCCAGAGTAGCTGCCGAATCCATGATGGGCGAGGCACAGATAAATTGAAAAATAAAAACTCCCGATAGTTATCTATCGGGAGTTTTAAATTAAGAAAATTACTTCTTTGTGGCCCAGAATATCTCTGAGATTTCTTCGATCTTTGCAAGAAGCTTGTCAGCAACTGCAACGTCATTTGTTCCCTTTGTGCCACCAGCACCAGCAAGCTTTGTTGCCTCGTTGAATAGGCCGTGAAGTTGTGGGTGTGCTTCAAAGTGATTTGGCTTGAAGTAGTC
>CAIJOE010000145.1 GCA_903822245.1 uncultured Actinomycetes bacterium | reverse complement strand
CACGGTGATTGCCTCACTTCACCCTTCAGCTGCAGTATGTGGAACTCCGACAAACAAAGCTGATGCCTTAATTAAAGTTTTGGAATCAATGAACCGTGGCCGCTACGCCGGGCCCGTTGGTTGGATAGATGCTCGCGGTGATGGCGAAATTGGAATTGCGCTGCGCACTGGTGAGATATCTGCAGATAAAAAGTCTGTTCGTATTTTTTCCGGCTGTGGAATTGTTGCAGGTTCAGACCCGGAAGAAGAGCTGGCTGAAAGTCAGGCTAAATTGAGTCCAATGCGCACTGCACTTGAAACTCGAGCATAAACCTTCTTCAAGTTCTCTGCATTATTTTCTCTGGTTGGAACTTCTACTATAACAATATGAAGTCCTTTACGATCATGTGCTACAACGCGCTTTAGATCTGATTCACTCTTTACAACTTCATTACTTATTCCAAATGCTGATGCAATTTTAGAAATATCTTGATTTTGAGGTGTGCCAAAAATTTCATCAAAACCTTTAACACCTGCCTGCGGAAGAGTCGAGAAGATTCCACCACCATTGTTGTCAATTACAAAGATAGTTAGATTTTCAGAAGGAACTGAAGACAAAGCCGAAATATCGTGCAAGAAAGTTAGATCCCCAACTACGCCGAATGATCTTTCAAAGTGACCAGCTATTCCAAATAGCGTAGAAAGATTTCCATCTATTCCAGCCAGACCGCGGTTTGCAAAACTTACAACTCCATCTCTTGGAATGGAAAAACCCTCTAAATCTCTAATCGGTCTAGATGACCCAACAAATAGGGCGCTTTGATTTGGTAGCTCTTTAGCAATACACGTAAGAGCTCTCTGCTCTGACCAACCCTGATCTTTCGCAATCTCTAAAGAACTTATTCTTGAAATCTCATTCCAATCACTGACCCAACTTGGATTTAGTGTGGCGATCTCAACTCGTGGAAGTTCAAAGAACACTTCTGTTGCTGTTCGTTTGGAATCAACTGAGGCAATTCTAGGATCTATGACATACGTGCTTCTTGCGCTTTGGATGAAGGCGTTTGTACTTCTAGACAATGTGGTGCGCCCTAGAACAATTACATAATCGGGCTTTAAATATTCCCTAACTTTTTCATCAGCTAAAAAGATACTTGCATGGGCAATTGCATCTGGAAATGAAAGTGGATCTTCGGCAACTAAAGGCAGGCCGAGCCTTGTTGCAAAGGCGAGAGTTGCTTCAAGTGAAAAACCACCGCGGTCATACCCAACTACCAAGACACCATTACCAGTTGCTTGTAGAACTTTGGGATTTGCACTTTGTATAGCCGGTGGTTTTACTGAAAGACCGATTAGCCAGTCACTTTCATCACTTGGCAATAGTGGTTCATCAAATTGTAAATTTAAATGGATCGGACCGCCGGTCAGCTCTGTCTGGCTTGGAGAAGTTAGGTCGTGGGTGTGGACCCCTTTGAAGATTCCAACTTGATCCGTAGTTTGATTTGCTCCAGTTTTACGTAATCTTTCGGGACGATCAGCAGTTATAACTAATAACTTATTTCCAGAATGCAGCGCTTCTAAAACTGCTGGGTGATAATTTGCGACGGCAGTGCCACTTGTACAGATAACGGCAACATAGTTATCGGTTGCCTTCGAGATTCCTAGCGCGAAGTAACCTGCTCCACGTTCATCTAATTTTATGTGAAGCTCTATCAAGCCTTTTTCTTTTGCTTGATGGAGCGCAATTGATAGCGGAGCATTCCTAGAACCAGGTGAGAGAACAAAGTCTGATACGCCAGATTCAATTAGTTGGCGGATTGTGGCCCGAGCAAGATTAGTTGATGTAGTCATCAAATCCTCCTCCAGCAATAATTGAAGTAATCCGTGCTTCCCACCAAAGTCTACGTTCTTGAGGTGCTTGGTACTTCTCCAATAAATTCATATCTGGCTCGGCACGCTTGACTTCAATAAAGCCATTTTCAACAGCTACAGCCGGGTTCACGATGTCGCTAAGGAAAAGTGAGGTTGTGCCAAGGCCGCAGGCATAATCCAAATTATCTTGAGATGCTGCAAGGGCTAACCCGTGAGAGATTCCAATTCCAGTATCAAGGGCACTAGAGATAACTACTGGGAGCCCAATTGCCTTTATTAATTTTTCTGCCTGCGCAAAACCACCACTTGGCGCCCATTTAATAATTGCCACATCTGCACAATCTTTAAGTTCACTGAAATTACTTCCAAGAGCCTTACGGATTGATTCATCAACGGCAATCTTGTACGGAATCTCAGACTTTAAGGTAGCCAAATCAGAAAGTTCTAGACAAGGCTGCTCAATGTATTCAAATACGTCCCCAAAGCGGTGGTGGTAGTTGAATAGGTTTTCACGGGCCGCAGACAAATCCCAACCACCATTAACGTCCAGGCGAATCTTTGCATCAGGCTTAAAATCAAGTGCAGCTTCAACTAAATCGGCATCTTCAACGAAGTCATTAACCTTTATCTTTATGCTTTCGCAACCAATAAATGAAGAAAGTATTCGTGCTACATCATCGATTTTTACTCTAGGTAAGGTCGCATTTATTGCAATCTTTTCTCGCTTTAGTTTTGGCCATGGGCGGTGTGCCGCTTCTAACGCTGCATGAAGCCATGTAGCAGATTCAGCATCGCTATATTCAACAAACGGTGAAAACTCACTCCAGCCTTGCGGGCCATTAAATAGAACTGCTTCTCGCTGATTAATTCCACGAAAATCAGTCTTAGTCGGGATTGAAACAACTTTGAGTTCTTTAAAGAGCTCGTTGAAGGCGAACATCTTTTTACTTATGGACGCTTTGGAAACTTATCGAAATTTGGTTCGCGATGTTCTTTATAGGCATCGCGCCCCTCTTGCCCCTCTTCAGTCATATAGAAAAGTAGAGTTGCATCACCAGCAAGTTGCTGAACGCCAGCAAGGCCATCATCTGCTGCATTTAAGCCAGCTTTTAGTAAACGAAGTGCCATTGGTGAATGACGTAACATTTCACGACACCAAGAAACTGTTTCAGCTTCCAGTTCAGCGACTGGGACAACGGTATTAACTAGACCCATTTCAAGTGCTTCAGCCGCATCGTATTGGCGACATAGGAACCAAATTTCGCGGGCCTTCTTTTGACCTATATGCGCTGCAAGTAATCCCGCACCATAACCACCATCAAAAGAACCAACCATTGGACCGGTTTGACCGAACTTTGCATTGTCTGCTGCAATTGTTAGATCGCAAACAACATGTAGAACGTGACCACCGCCGACTGCCCAACCGGCAACCATGGCAACAACTGGCTTTGGCAGACGACGGATTTGGATCTGTAGATCCAAAACATTTAGTCGTCCAATACCTTTTTTGGCCAATTGGTCATTACCTAAATATCCATCATCACCACGAACATTTATATCGCCACCTGAACAAAAAGCTTCAGACCCAGCGCCAGTTAATATAACTACTCCTACTTGATCGTTATCACGAGCAAGTGAAAAGGCTTCTTGTAATTCAAAAAGAGTTTGTGGGCGAAATGCATTTCTAACTTCTGGCCGATTTATTGTTATCTTGGCCATGCCTTCAGCAACGTGGTAGGTAATGTCAGAGAAGCTTTCGCCACCCTCGCCAATAGCCCAATTAGGAATGACTCGGCTGCCCGGTTCGCGCTTAAACGGCTTGCTCACATTTCCTCCTAATAAATATATGGATAGCCTACGGCTGTTATGAGCCATTTTGAAATTGACCAAATAAGAGCGCTTCTTTCAGGCGCCGGACCACACTCGATTGTGGTTAATACGACGGGCTCGACTGGAATCGTCAAAGGGATCGAACTCACAAGAGCAAATTTGTTATCGTCAGTTGCAGCCACGCATAAATTTCTAGGTGCCAAGACTGGTGATGTCTGGTCACTACTACTGCCGACAAATCATATTGCTGGAATAAACGTAGTTGCTCGGTCAATTGTTTTGGAAAGTGATGTTGTTGGTGTGGATGATTACGCAGACTTTACTGCGATAGTTCCAACCCAATTACATAAAGCTTTAAATGGCGATGCGCAATTACTGTCTCATTTAAAGGGTTGCCGCGCGGTTCTAGTTGGTGGCGCTGCAACTTCTAGTCAACTTCTTGATTCTGCAAAGAATGCCGGAATTAAGGTTGTGACAACTTATGGCTCAACAGAAACTTGTGGTGGTTGCATCTATAACAACCAGCCCCTGGAAGGTGTGAGCGTGCAAATAGATCAAACCGGATTGTTGCAAGTTGCTGGGCCAATGGTTTTTGAATCTGGTTGGTATACCACTTCTGACTTGGCAGAAATTAAGGATGGAAAAGTATTTATCCTTGGTCGGGCGGATGATGTAATTATTTCCGGAGGAGAGAACATTTCGCTAGTTTCAATCGAGAAGTTACTTGGTGAAGATTTTATCGCCTTCGGTGTTCCCGATGATCTTTGGGGTAGCAAATTGTGTTTGGCCTCAACAAGCAAAATTGATGTTGCCCAAGTTTCAAAACTGATAACTGAAAATATTGGTAAGCATGCCGTTCCTAAAGAATTTGTGGTCATTAGTGAGATTCCACTCATGGGAATTGGAAAGCCTGACCGTGTCACCCTGCTTGAGAATTACTTAAATAAGTAAGAATGCTCATATGAACAAATGGATTATTGGTTCTCGCCCCAAGACTTTACCTGCTGCGATTGCTCCGGTATTTGTGGGTACTTCTTTAATCCAAGTAGATGGCCAGCCAATTAATTGGTTCAATGCCTTACTGGCACTAGCTGTGAGTCTCTTACTTCAAATTGGCGTTAATTATTCAAATGATTACTCAGATGGTGTCCGGGGAACTGACAGCGAAAGGGTAGGTCCAATTAGATTAGTTGCCAGTGGGCTTGCCACATCAAAGCAAGTAAAACAGGCTGCATTTCTAGCTTTCTTCTTGGCTTCAGTTTCTGGCTTAATCCTCGCTCTTAGAACATCTCCGTGGCTTATCGCAGTTGGAGTAATTGCAATCATTGCGGCTTGGAATTACACAGGTGGTAAGAATCCATACGGATATCTGGGCTTTGGTGAGATTTCAGTTTTTCTCTTTTTTGGGGTTGTCGCAACGGTTGGAAGCTATTTTGCTCAAAGCCAAAAGATTTCGTGGCAATCTCTATTAATTTCAATTCCTATGGGGTCTTTAGCCTGTTCGATCCTTGCAATAAATAATCTCCGAGATCTACCAAAGGATTCACTGGTCAATAAGAAGACCTTGGCAGTAAGGCTTGGTGATTTAAGGGCACGCAAAGCACTTATTGGATTACTTATAGTTTCCCAAATAACTAGTGCTTTGGCTTATCTAATAACTCCTTGGGCCTTAATAACCCTTATCGCGATTCCTTTAACGCTCGGCATTTCAAAGGCAATTTCTTCTGGTCAATCTGGAAAAGAACTAATTCCGCTCCTAGGAAAGGCAGGTAAGTTGCAACTCGCAACGGCTCTGTTAATAACACTCGCGCTAACCCTAAGTAGGGCTTAAACTCTTACTATGCGTATTTGGTTCACGATCTTCATCCTTGGATTCACTCTATTTTCATTTTTTGATTGTGCACGAACAGAGCAAGAACAAGTTCGCCGAATGCCTAAGTGGGCTTGGTTATTGATAATTTTATTCTTTGAATTTATTGGCGCGCTAGCTTGGCAATTTGCTGGAAAGCCAAAGCGTAATCCTGGTAGTGGTGGTAACAGACGTGGTGGCGGAAAGATCCTCCCACCAGATGATGATCCTGACTTCTTACGTAAGATCTAAGAGTTATAAGCCACTATAGGTGTGGCGCCCGGTTCCATAAATATTTACGTAAATGTAATTAAATAGGAATGTTGAACCAGCAAATAAGCAAAGCCAGGCAGCCTTACGTCCGCGCCAACCAATGGTTACTCGGGCATGTAAGTAGGCTGCATATGCAATCCAAGTAATAAAGGCCCAAGTTTCTTTTGGATCCCATCCCCAATATCGGCCCCATGCCGATTCAGCCCAGATTGCACCAGCAATTACTGCAAAGGTCCAGAGCGGAAATACAAACGCGACCAAGCGATATGAAAGTTGATCCAAAACTTCTAGCTCTGGCAACTTTTGGGCCCACCTAGGACGCGGCAAACTATTTGATTCATAGCGGTCCAATATTAAATAAGCCCCAGCAATGCAGTTTGCTAAGAGGAAAACTCCGCCAGAAACAATTGCTGCAGAGACATGAATTGCTAGCCAAGTTGACTTAAGTGCTGGGACAAGGGGCGCACTTGGGCGATAGAGAATAGTGATTGCTGTGCCAAGAGTTAATAAAACTGCAATAGAAACCGGTAGACCAAGCCAGCGAATTTTGTACTTAGTTAATGCAAATAGATAAGCGCCGGTGAATGCTAAAGCACCAGTAACCGAAAATTCATACATATTTCCCCAGGGCACACGATGCGCTGAGATCCCACGGAAGATAACTCCTGCAAATAGAAATATAAAACCCAACCACATCATGGTGCTGCCAATGCGGCCAGCACGATCAGTACGGGCGAAATCAAATTTAGTTACTGCTTCTTCATTCTTAACGGAGAAAGCAACTTCAACTGCATGAGAAAAGAATGCAGCCGTAAAAAAAACCATTGCTGAATAAATTGTGTAGTTTGAGAGGTAGGCCCAACTTGTCTGTGACAACTACTTCTCCTCTTCTAGTTTGGCTTTGAGTAGCAAAATTTCTTGCTCTAAACCTGGCGCTGCATTCTTTGCTAGACCCGCTATTTCTACCGTTTGCTCAACCTTTATCCAAATTCTTCGCTGTCTTGTAAAGAGCGAAAGAAGTAGACCAAGAATGGCAAGAATTGCACCGTACAACGCGTATAACTTACCTGGATCATCAACGATCTGCAGATTTACCCAAGGTTTCCAACCTTCAAATGTGATTGAACCCTCACCAAAATTATATGTTTCGTGCAGAGCTAATTGCTTCAAAGCAATTCGCGACATATTGGTGGTATCTAGTCGGTAAACAGATTGTGGAATTCCCGAATCCAAACCTAGATTTCCTGTCCAGGCCGAGAACAAGAATCTTGGATCCAAAACTTCTGGATAAGCCGAGAACGCGCCACGTTTTGAATTTCGATCATATGTTGGAATAAAGGTTGCCACAAAACCCATTTGTGGGTTCATGTCTGGAAGCTTTATGGCGCCAGTTGAAGTCAGATTGCCATCTTGTGGCAAGAAGACTGTGGCACCCTGGAAAGCAATCTTTCCATCCTTGTCACGAATGGTGACCATTGGCGAATAACCATTGGCTTGAAGATAAATCTTGGTATTTCTATACGTAAGTGGAGAATTAACTTTAATTACTCGTGCCACTTCTTTTGAACCTAACGGATTAGAAGTTAAGACAGAGAGCGTGTAATCCGAAGGAGCATTAGTTTTTAAATCATATTTAGCTTTGAAATCAGTCACTGTTAGCGAAAACGGAATTAGTGAGCCTTCAGATTGAAACTTCCCAAAGCCAAGACTGTCATAGGAAGTTGGTGTATTAATGAAACGATCTCCAACACTCACGATTGCTTCACCTTTAAAGCCAAGGAGGGAGCCTACGCCGACGCCAATTAGGATCAGAATTAGGGATAGGTGAAAGAGAAGATTGCCACTTTCTCTTGAATAACCTTTTTCGGCTGAGATTGAATTAGCTTCGCGTCGGACTCTAAATCGTTTTGCCCGCAACCATTTTTCTGCTTTATCAAGTGCGAGTTTCTTATCAACATCAACAATTTGAGCGAATTCCATGCGATCCAAGAATTTTGGTGTAAGTGGCGGCTTGGCACCGATTGCTTTTAGATGCTCAATAGTTCTAGGTAATACGCAACCGATAAGGGAAATAAACAATAAGAGATAGATAGCGCTAAACCAAGGTGAGCTATAAACATCAAAGACTCTAATCCGATCTAGCCAGGAAGCTAAGGTTGGGTTAGCCTTAAAATATGCTGCGACTTTCATTGGGTTTTGAGAGCGTTGTGGGAATAGTGAACCGGGAATAGCAGCAAGGCCTAAAAGGAGAAGTAATAAGAGAGCTGTGCGCATGCTGGTCAACTGTCGCCAGATCCAACGCAGGAGTGATATTCCAGTTAATTCATTAGTGCTCATTTAAATTACCGGAATAAATCCCGAGATTAAATCTCGAATTGAATTCATCAAGTCATTCCATAAACCAGATACCTGTAAAATTCCAATTAATATTAGGAAGATTCCACCGACTAATGTAAGACGATTTCCATGGCGCGAAATAAATCGGCGTAATTTCTGTGACTGGTCAAAGAAAATTCCAACAAGTAGGAAGGGAACTCCGAGTCCCAAACAATAAGCAAAACTTAAAACTGCGCCGCGAAGGGCACTTGATGTCT
>CAIJOE010000144.1 GCA_903822245.1 uncultured Actinomycetes bacterium | reverse complement strand
GATCTAATTCCTTGCCATTAACAAAGACTGTTGGCGTGGAGTTAATATTCTTTCCAGCCGCATCACCTTCGATGTTCTTTGTCCACAATACGTAATCGCCCTTCACAACACAATTGTCGTACAAGGTATTGGTTATCCCAGCGACTTTTCCGATTTGCGTTAGAAAGTCGGTAGTGAACTTGCCTGAATTTTCAGTAGCTGCTTGATTTTGATAAAGAAGAGTATGCAATTCAAGGAATTTGCCTTGATCATTTGCACACGCAACTGCATTTGCTGCAGCCAAAGATTCATTTCCAATAAATGACATAGGGTGGAAAACCACCTTCGCCTTTCCGGCCTTTATGATCTCATTTATGTAGGTGTTGTTTACAGCTTCAAAGCGTTGACAAACTGGACATTGGAAATCTTCCCAAATATCAATCTGTGGCTTAACTGTCTTATTGAAAACAATTCCCCATCCATCAGCTTTGGAAACGCTAGCTGGCAATTTTGATGAAGTTTTTGTCTTATTAGTTGAAACGCTGAATCCAACTCCAACCAAAACAATAAAAAGAAGCATTCCTATTACAAGGTTGCGCAAACCCTTATCGCCACCGCCCTTTGAAGGTTTCGATACTTTAGGTCCTTTGGAATTCATTTACTCTCCTTGTTTCGATTCTTCTAAGTCTTCAATAGAAAATTTATCGAGCCCCAATTTACCCTGTGGGAAGCGATACAAGTAATAAGCGATAGCAACCAGGGCAAAATCCCGAACTATTTCTGTGAAATAGGTGAGGCCATGGACTTTGCCATCGGCCGTAATTCCACCATTTCCAAAACAACCACAATTTATTGGCAACTTTCGAATCCAGGCCTGTCCAATCGCCACAATAAAAATTGCCATAAAGGCTCCAGATGTAATCGCTACCTGGCGAACCCAAATGCCAAAAATTAAGAAAAGCGCAAGACCAATTTCAATCCAGGGCAAGCTATATCCCAAAGTATTTGCCAAGCTAACTGGAAGTAGCTCATAAACTCGAACCGATGCAGCTGCATCGTGCGGATTTCCAATCTTTAAGAAACCTGCAGCAAGTAACGTTCCACCCAAAATCAGTCGACCTAATAGCGTAATCCAGGACTGATAACCCTTCACCTTCTAACTCCTGCAGATAACTCTTTCGCGAGATTCTCGACCTTAGCAAGGCCCTCTCCAATGCTTGAACTTTCCTGCAATTGCTTAATGAAGGCCGAACCAACAATCACCCCATCTGCATATTGCGCGACTTCGGCAGCTTGTTCTTTTGTCGAGACTCCAAGTCCCACAGAAACGGGGGTTGCCGTGATTGCTTTAACCCTAGCGACTAGAGACTTAGCATTTCCTGAAACTGAAGTGCGTGTACCTGTAACTCCCATCAAACTTGCGGCATATACAAAGCCAGAACACTGGGTAACTACCTTTGGTAAACGCTCATCAGTGGTGCTGGGAGCAACTACGTAAATGCGATTTATACCTGAAATCTCACAAGCTTCTTTCCATCCGATAGATTCTTCAACAGTTAAATCAGGAGTGATAACACCAGAACCACCGCGCTTGATTATTTCAGCTGCAAATTCCTTAACGCCAAATCTCTCAATTGGATTCCAATAAGTCATAACTACAGCAGGCACGCCCATCTCTACTGTCGCCTGCAAAATATCAAATACATCCTCAGCATTCGTACCATTAGCAAGTGATAGTTCAGCAGCTGCCTGAATTATCGGCCCGTCCATAACTGGATCACTATACGGGTAGCCAATTTCAATGGCGTCTACTCCACCAGCAACCATTGCCTTGATTGTCATAATACATTCTTCTTTTGTAGGAAATCCGGCTGGCATGTAGCCAATTAGCGCAGCGCGATTTTCCGCTTTTGTCTTTACGAACAGCTCTGAAAGAGTTTTCATTAAAGTGGAATTCCAAAATATTCCGCTGCTGTTTGCACATCCTTATCGCCTCGACCAGATAAATTGAGCAGAAGAACTGCATCTTTACCTAGCTCTTTGCCAATATCCATGGCACCAGCTAATGCGTGAGCTGTTTCGATTGCGGGAATGATTCCTTCAGTTTCGCAAAGTATTTTAAAAGCGTTCATTGCTTCGGCATCTGTTATCGAGCGGTATTCAGCACGACCAATGTCATGCAGATAAGCGTGCTCCGGGCCAACTCCTGGATAATCTAGACCTGCTGAGATCGAATGTGATTCAACAGTCTGTCCATTCTCATCTTGAAGCACGTAAGTTCTAGTTCCGTGAAGCACTCCTGGTGTTCCACCGCTAATAGTCGAGGCGTGCTTTCCACTGGCAATACCACTTCCACCAGCTTCTAATCCGATCAGGCGGACATTTTTATCATCTATAAATGGGTGGAAAATTCCAATCGCATTTGAACCGCCCCCGACACAAGCCAAGACCGCATCCGGCAGCCTGCCGATGTCCTGCAACATTTGCGCTCTTGCTTCGACACCAATAACTCGGTGGAAGTCACGAACCATAGTTGGGAAAGGGTGTGGCCCAGCCACTGTTCCCAAAAGATAGTGTGTTGTCTCTACATTCGTAACCCAGTCGCGCATCGCTTCATTTATCGCATCTTTTAACGTTCGTGATCCTTGAGTGACAGGAACAACTTGTGCTCCGAGTAGTTTCATACGAGCAACATTTAAGGATTGTCGCTTGGTGTCATCTTCACCCATGTAAACAACACACTCAAGACCCATAAGAGCTGCTGCAGTTGCTGAGGCAACTCCATGCTGGCCAGCGCCAGTTTCAGCAATAATTCTCTTTTTGCCCATCCTCTTTGTTAATAGCGCCTGACCAAGCACGTTATTAATCTTGTGGCTGCCAGTATGGTTTAAATCTTCACGCTTAAGAAATATTCTTGCGCCACCAGCATGTTCAGCAAAACGCTTAACCTCAGTAATGATGCTTGGTCTTCCGGTATATGTTCGGTGTAATTCTGATAATTCAGATTGGAAAACCGGATCGTTTTTGGCCGATTCATGCGCCGCTGTTAATTCATCTAGTGCATTAATTAAAGCCTCGGGAACGAACCGTCCACCGTATGGACCAAAGTGGCCGAGGAAGTCTTCAATCATCTGAGAATCCTAGCAATCTCGGCCGAGCAAGGTTTGAATGCCAATCGTTGGATTGGCAGCCTTCACAAGCGTCTCGCCAACCAAAATTGCATCGCCGCCCAACTCCTCAATGTGAGCCACGTCTAATCGGGTAGCAATTCCGGACTCAGCAACTTTGATCTTGCCCGCAGGGATAAGTGGAAGTAGTAAATCGAAAGCTTTGGAGTCAACTTCTAAAGTCTTCAAATTCCTACTATTGATCCCAATTATTTTTGCATCAATATCTAGCGCGGCTTCAAGCTCCTGCTCATTGTGTATCTCAACTAGTACATTCATTCCTAATTCATAGCTCATTTGGTAAAAGTCTCTAAGCTCAGTCTTCGAAAGCCCAGCAACTATGAGAAGCTGCAAATCTGCGCCAATTACGCGCGACTCGATAACTTGATACTCAGTGACAATAAAATCTTTTCTTAGTAGTGGCAGGTCTACTTCAGCTCTTACTGCCTCAAAATCTGCTATGGAACCTTTAAATCTTCGCTGTTCAGTTAAAACACTGATGACACTTGCGCCACCAGCTTTATACTCACTTGCAAGCCTGGCTGGATCAGGTATCTGGGCTAGATCTCCCTTGCTTGGCGAGGAGCGCTTAACCTCGGCAATTACGCTTGTGCCTTGAGTGCTTAGCGCTGCAAATGCATCTCGAACTGGTTCGGCGCTACTTAATTTTTCTAAAAGCTGCGCGACAGGAATGCGCCTTTGCTCAACATCTTCTTTAACTCCTTCAATAATTGAATCTAGTACTGAACTCATTGGGTTGGATCAATCCCTTCATCCAGAGAATTCCAAGCACTTTTAGGTCTTCCTTGAGTAGATGACTTACGTTCGTACTTCTTAGATATTCCACGCTTTGAAATCCTAAAAATTAAATAAACGATTACTACTGCTGTGATTAGAAGTATCACTAACTCTCTCATTGGGTTACAACCATCGCATTAGCCGTTGCAATTGCACCTAAAACCGCAGCTGCTTTATTTAGACACTCTTGATTTTCCATTGCAGGATTTGAATCCGCAACAATTCCTGCGCCAGCCTGAACGTAAGCAGTTCCATTCTTAATTACTGCGGTGCGAATAGCGATACAAGCATCAATATTGCCAGTGAAATCTAGGTAGCCAATCGTGCCGCCATAAATTGCACGACGAGTTGGTTCATTATCTTCAATAATCTGCATAGCT
>CAIJOE010000143.1 GCA_903822245.1 uncultured Actinomycetes bacterium | reverse complement strand
GGCCACAATCTCATTGAAGAAGCCACGCACGACTAAGCGACGAGCATCGGCGATAGCAATTCCACGAGACATTAAATAGAAGAGTTGTTCATCATCGAATCGGCCTTTTTATTGCACCCGTTGATAATTGTGTTGATATCGCCAATATCCCTAAGGGGCTGCAGATTGTGGCGGTTTCGACCTTAGCCGAGACGGTAGCCCTCTTGGAAAAGCCTGCTCAAGCCCTTGCTCGGCTGCCGCAATTGAGCGGATGCGGTAATTAGCATTCGTCCTTCAAATAGCGCAAAATTGGGTAGCCCGACCTGGTCGACAAACCAGCTGACCTAGCCGGATTTATAGTTTAAGAAAATGGAGAATTAGATGAGTTCGAATCCGCAATTTGATTTTGCAAAGAGCTTTGGCCGTAAATCAGGTGGCCGTCGAGTAAGTCCTCTTTCGATCACAGTCGGAATCTTGGTTGTCGCAGCGATTGCCCTAGTTTCACTTAGCGGCTTCTATGCCGATTGGCTCTGGTACAAATCAGTTGGTTTCACTAGCGTCTGGTCAACAACGCTCTTCACCAAGATCTATCTCTTTATTGGCTTCGGCTTAATAACTTCGCTCTTTGTCTTACTCAATATTTACTTCGCATTTCGTCGCCGGCCGGTATAT
This sequence comes from uncultured Actinomycetes bacterium, assembly GCA_903822245.1. Taxonomy (GTDB): domain Bacteria; phylum Actinomycetota; class Actinomycetes; order Nanopelagicales; family Nanopelagicaceae; genus AAA044-D11. The sequence goes on along the minus strand of CAIJOE010000143.1, from coordinate 1,280 downwards.
GTATCGATGGCGATCGAAGGTGACAATCTCGAACGTTACCGTGATCAAATTGAACCGCTTCGTAAAGTCGCATTTGCCGCAATCGGAGCAGCAGTTTTCTACTTCGCTGGATCAGCCGGAACTTCCCTCTGGCGCACCTGGTTGCTATTTAAGAACTCAACTAATTTTGGCGTCAAGGATGCTCAGTTCAATATTGATATCTCATTCTTTGCCTTCCGGTTACCGTTTTGGCAATCTTTAATCTCATGGGCATTCTCAGTACTTATCTTGGCTACCTTGGCATCGGTTGCAGTTCATTATTTATATGGTGGGCTACGTCCGCAGATGCGAGAAGATCGCAGCACACCATTTGCACGTGCCCAACTCTCAGTTCTGCTTGGCCTATTTGTACTCCTAAAGGGAGTTGCTTATTGGATTGATCGATCTGCGCTCTCGTGTAAAGATAGCAAGCTGATTACCGGACTTACCTACTCAGATGTAAATGCACTGCTTCCTGCAAAGGCAATCTTGGCCGGCATTGCGGTAATTTGTTCATTACTGTTCTTTGCCAACATTTTCCGTAAATCTTGGTTCTTGCCGGCATCAGGCACGGTTTTGCTAGTTATTTCTGCGGTTTTAATCGCTGGCGTTTACCCTGCGGCAATTCAAACTTTCCAGGTTAAACCATCTGAATCTTCCAAGGAAGCGCCATATATTCAGCGTAATATCGATGCTACTCGAGCAGCATTCGATTTAACCAATGTTGAAGTAAAAGATTATGCCGCTACCCTGAAGACAACTTCAGGCCAACTAGCAAATGATGCGGCAACTATTGCAAATATTCGCTTAATGGATCCAAATGTAATCTCTGCGACTTTCCGTCAATTACAACAGATCAAGCCTTATTACACCTTTCCAGAATCACTCGATATCGACCGTTACAAAGTCAACGGAGTACAACGCGACACAGTTGTTTCAGTCCGTGAATTAAATATTCAAGGTAACCCAACTCGTAACTGGATTAATGATCACCTGGTTTACACCCATGGGTTTGGCTTTGTTGCTGCATATGGAAATGCAGTTGATCTCGATGGTAAACCAAGCTTTGCGGTTGGTAATTTGCCACCAACTAACGGGTTAGGTTCGTTTGAGCCAAGAATCTATTTCGGCGAGAATGTTCCTGATTATTCGATTATCGGTGGCGCAAAGACAAGTACCCCAGTTGAACTTGATTACCCAGATGATTCAGCTGCTAATGGTCAGAAGAATTACACATATGCAGGTACCGGTGGAGTTCCAGT
>CAIJOE010000142.1 GCA_903822245.1 uncultured Actinomycetes bacterium | reverse complement strand
TCGGTGAACTTGCCCTGACGGCTAAGCCTGGTGCAAATGGTTTAACTCTCCTTCCTTATTTCGAGGGTGAACGAACTCCTAATCGTCCAGATGCAACCGGAGTTCTCTCCGGCTTGAACTTAGCAAACACAAATCGCGCAGATTATGCCCGAGCAATGATTGAAGGAATGCTCTGTGGCATGGCCGACGCGGTTGCCTCACTTGAACATCTCGGTGTTGAAGTAAAAAGAATTCTTTTAGTTGGGGGCGCTGCTAAAAATAGAGCTGTTGGACAGATTGCCTCTGCATTATTTGGTAGAGAAGTTTTAATTCCACCACCAGGTGAGTATGTAGCCATCGGCGCGGCAAAACAGGCTGCGTGGATTTTGCTAGGAACACAAGCTGCCCCTATTTGGGATCTTGGTAATGTGGAGAGCATTAAATCCATACCGACTCCAGAAGTTTTAGTAAATTATCGAAAACTACGCGACCAAACTGAAGGATGGAAATAATGCCTCTTCGCCCAGAGATCATCTCTTTTCTTGAAACTCGCGCCACAAGTGGTCTGCCTGAAGTGTGGCAAGCACCTGTAGCAGAAATCCGTGCAAATCTTGAAGGACGGCCAGCTCAATCAGGCATACCAGAGGAAATCTATGCTGTTGAAAATAGATTTATCCCGGGACCAACTGCGGACTTAGCAATTCGAATTTATCGTCCACATTGGCACTCCCCTCTGCCGGTAGTTGTTTTCTATACCGGCGGTGGTTGGGTTCTAAATTCGCTAGATATATATGAACAAGCAATGCGCTCCCTTGCAAATAAAGGACAGTTCATTGTGATCGCGGTGAATTATCAAAAGGCCCCAGAACACCCATTTCCAATTCCATTTGATGATTGCTATGCAACGCTTCTATGGGTTCAAAAAAATGCAGAGAAGCTTGGAATCGATCCAAATCAAATCGGAGTGGGCGGTGATAGCGCTGGAGGAAACCTGGCATCAGCAGTTGCACTCAAGGCTCGGGATACCGGGGATGTAAAGCTGGCGTTTCAAGTTTTGATCTATCCATGTAATGACAATGCGCTGGCATTTGAATCTGCAAAAACAAATGGCACGGATTATGGCTTGACGACCAAGGCCATGAAATGGTTTTGGGATCAATACCTCTCCAAAAAATCAGATATCAAGAATCATTACGCCGTTCCAGTTGCTGCAAAGGATTTCTCAGGGCTTGCTCCAGCGATAATCACGACTGCTGAGTTTGATTTGTTATTAGATGATGGCTACATCTATGCACAACTTCTTAAGAAATCAGGAGTACAGGTGATTTATCGGGAGTATGAAGGGCTTATCCATGGCTTTTTCTCGATGGCCGGAGTCACCCCCGCGGCAGAAGAATTGCATCAAGACCTATGCGATGAAATTAATGCTCTCTTGATGCGCTAGCCTTTCCACATGTCACGACGCGGTTGGATTCTATTTTTCACCGTCGGCCTACTTTGGGGAATCCCATATCTTTTAATCAAAGTTGCCGTTGAGGAGCTTTCAGCCCCGACGATAGTCTTTTCCCGAGTTGTAATTGGATCCCTGATTTTGATTCCAATTGCTATCCACCGCGGCTCACTTAAGGGCGCACTAAGTAATATGCGCCATGTATTTCCATATGCACTGGCCGAAATGGTTGGACCCTGGATTCTGATCACTGCTGCCGAGCAGAAGATCACATCTGGCTTAGCTGGGCTCCTTGTAGCAACGGTTCCAATTTGGTCAACAATCTTGGCATCCCTAAATGGCGATAAGACAGTCTGGCAACACAAGCGACTATTGGGGATGTTAATTGGTTTTATTGGAATTGTTTTAGTAGTTGGAATCGAAAGTGTCACCGGAAACAATAGCTTTGTAGCTATTGCCATGATTTTGTTTGCGTCCTCTCTCTACGCATATGCCGTAATTAGAGTACAAAAGAAGATTCCACATGTTGATGGCATTTCAATCAATGGTGTTGCAATGGTTATTACGGCCCTGGTCTACCTACCTTTTGTTATTGCAAATCACCCAGCAACAATGCCATCAGCTAAAGTTTTGGCATCTGTTACCGCACTTGGATTGTTCCCAACGGCTATGGCCTTTATTCTCTTTTTCATCCTAATCAAAGAGATCGGGCCGGCTCGAGGCTCTTTAGTTACATATCTAAATACTGCATTTGCAATACTTTTAGGAGTAATTCTTCTAGGTGAACCATTAACTCTTGGTATCGCACTGGGGCTACCACTTGTTTTAATTGGCTCCTATTTTGCCAGCCGCAGACCACAGACTACTTCTCTGTAAAGCCCAACTTCTTAAGCGCCTTGGCATCTTTTTGCCATTCCTTACTCACCTTTACATGGATTCCTAAATAACATTTTGCGCCAAGGAAGTTTTCAACCGAGCCCCTAGCTCGCATTCCTATTGCCTTTAACCGTGAGCCTTGTGGTCCAATGATTATCGACTTCTGACTATCTCGCTCCACATGCAAAGTCACATGGACATCGTAAAACTCTTTACCTTCGCGCTTTGACATCTCATCGACAGTTATAACAACAGAATGGGGCACTTCTTCATAAAGTTCTTCAATAGCTGCTTCACGAATTAGTTCAGTGATAGTTAGTTCAGTTGCCTGATCAGTGTCAATATCTTCTGGATAGAGTGAAGGAGAATCTGGAAGTTTTGCGGCCAGTAATTCAAGCAAAAGCTCAGTCTGTTCTTCATTCTTGGCCGAAATTGGAACTATTTCAGCAACTTCAATCCCTACCCGTGCCGCAAAGTCATTAACGGCCGATAGTTGGACCATCAGCTCTTCTTTTTTTACTCGGTCAATCTTTGTTACTGCAATAAACACATTTCGCTGCTTGGCCACAGCTTTTGCAATAAATTCATCGCCAAAACCAATGGCTTCATCTGCTGGAATACAGATAACAACTGCATCAACTGACTCTAAATTCTGGGTTACCATTTCGTTTAGTCTTGACCCAAGTAAAGTTTTCGGCTTATGAACGCCAGGGGTATCAACCACGATCATTTGAAAATCTGACCTGGAAATAATTCCTCGAATTGGATTTCTGGTGGTATTTGGATGATGTGAAGTAATAACGATTTTCTTGCCAACTAGAGCGTTTACCAAGGTGGACTTACCAACATTTGGACGGCCAATTATTGCTACAAAGCCGGCCTTATGTTCTTCACTCATTGGTTAATTCTCTCACTCAACGGCCAGTGGCATTACCAATTCCATTACTTCTTGCGGTGAAGTTACCATTTCAGCACAACGCTGTGAGATTAAGTTGTGAGTTCCTTGGCTCATTGGTGAAAATATTGACCCTGGGATGGCCATAACTAATCTCATTAGCTCAGCAGCATCGTGCGCAGTTCTAATCGAGCCACTACGCGCAGCCGCCTCAATCACAACCGTTGCCTTAGATAAAGCGGCAATCAAACGATTTCTCGTCAGGAATCGATGTTTGACTGCTGAGACATCGGGCATCACTTCACTAATTAGTAGACCAGTCTGGGAAATCTCTTCAAATAGTTTTGTATGTGAAATTGGATAATCCTTATTTATGCCACCACCAAGCACGGCAAACGTGACGCCATCGGCGGCAATGCATCCGCGATGGGCAGCGCCATCAATTCCTAAGGCTCCCCCACTAACTACCGACCAACCACAATCAACTGCGCCCTCTGCTACAAGTTCGGCAACCTGAATTCCATAAGCCGTGGGATTTCTAGAGCCAACTATCGAGATTGATTTATTTAATCTTGAAAGGCGATCTCTTTGTCCTTTGAGTACCAGTCCAATTGGCTGATTGGTTAAATCACGGAGTTGGATGGGCCAATCACTATCTTCTGGCGTGATAAAACTTGCTCCGAAGCAATGTATTCGATCGAGCACATCAGTTCCAGAGAACTTACGGACCACTTGGGCAATCTTTCCGGCAGCGTGGTGCTCCGGGGCATAAATTCCAGATTTTAAACATTCTAAGACGGCGATGGGTCCAACTTTATCAATCTCATAACTCCAGAACTTTGAACCACCTTCAATAGCAGCAAAAAGGGTTGCTCGAGCAATTACTTCATCACTAATTAGGGTCTGCATAAGAAGGCTGAACTTATTGAGTTTGATCTACTCTCGGGTTTAAGGCAGCCTAAATAGTGGATAAAGCAGAGTGTTAATAACTATTTAATCAGTGCTTGAATATTCGCAAATGACTTTCGATGAATATCACTTACCCCGAGTTCACTAAGTGCCTTGGTGTGAGCTGCTGTTATATACCCCTTGTGTTTTGCCAACCCATATCCTGGGTATTTTGCATCTAATGCCAGCATCTCACGATCACGATAGACCTTAGCCAGGATCGAAGCTGCACTAATAGATATTGCGACTTGATCACCTTTCCAGACGGCCAAATTTGGGATTGCTAACCCCGGTATTGGATAGCCATCGGTCAGGACATATTCAGGAACTTGCGTCAGTGAATTAACCGCCCGACGCATCCCTTCAATGTTTGATTTATGAAGTCCCAATTGGTCTATCTCTAAAACCGTGATATCAATTATTGAATAGGCCAAAGCCTGTTCTTTTACAACTTCAAATAGTTCTTCGCGAAGCTTTTCACTTAGTTCTTTTGAGTCGCGCACCGCGCTTAATTCTTTGGCAAAAGGATCTTTTAAAATCACTGCCGCAATTACGAGTGGACCAGCGCAAGGCCCGCGCCCAGCTTCATCAACCCCGGCAATATGTGTGATTCCAGATGCCAGCAGAGTCTTTTCTATTACTGCCATTTACTTAAGGTTTAGCGCAACCTTTGACAGGTCATGTCCAACATTTAGGAATTTAATGTGGTTAAAGGGCCAAACTACAAAAGTTGCACGTCCCACAACATTAGAAAGTGGAACCATTCCCTTATTGGCATCAGAGGTATGGAAGCGAGAATCGGCGCTAGCACCACGGTGATCGCCCATAACCCAGATATCACCCTTTGGAACCGTCACATCAAAATTGGAATCACTTGGCTTATTGCCGGTGTAGATATAAGGCTCAGTAACGGAAACGCCATTGACTTGCAAGAAACCTTTCTTATCACAGCAAACAATGTGATCACCGCCCACACCTACTACGCGTTTAATCAGATATTGCTTTGCTGGATCTGGCAGTACACCAACTGTTACTAGTCCGCTCTTAATCTTCTCGAGTGCTTTTGGTCCAGTGCTTGCTGGCACTTGGCCAAGCCAATTGGCAGGATCTCTAAAGACCACAACTTCCCCACGCTTGATTTCACTAAAGTAACTAGCAAGCTTGTTGACGGCAATACGGTCACCAATTTGTAGTGTGTTTTCCATCGAACCTGATGGGATAAAGAAGAAATGAATAAAGAAGGTTTTAACTAATACTGAGACCACTAAAGCGGCCACAATAATTATTGGGATTTCGCGTAAAAGCGAACCCTTCTTAGGCATTTATTAGTTAGAAGCTAATTATGCTTCTGGAGTTGTCTCAGGCTCAACAACAGTTACGGATTCTTCAATCACTTCAACTGGTGTCTCAACTACAGCCTCAACAACTGGCGCGCTCTGCACTGGTGCCTCAACCTTTGCTGCTGGCTTTGCAACAACTACTTCTTCTTGAATGAATTCATTGTTAGCGCCACGACGCTCTTTAATCTTTGAAGCCTTACCGCGAAGATCGCGTAGGTAGTAAAGCTTTGCGCGGCGAACATCTCCGCGACGAACGATTTCATACTTCTCAATTACAGGTGTGTGTAGTGGGAAAGTACGTTCTACGCCGACACCGTATGAAAGCTTACGGATTGTGAAAGTCTCACGAACGCCTGAACCTTGACGGCGAATAACGATTCCTTGGAAAACCTGAATACGACTCTTGTTACCTTCGATAACACGAACGTGAATCTTGATTTCATCTCCCGGACGGAAAGAAGGTAGATCCGAGCGAAGTGATGCAGCATCAACTGCGTCTAACACGTTCATAGCGTTTCCTATTCATCTAATGTCTTGCTTGAAATTCTCGAGCAATAAAGCCGTAGTTTTCTCGGCAGGTGTCGTATCTTGCCACAGGCGTGGCGTGGAGACCAATTCGCGGTTTACCAAGCGGGAAGAACGCTGGAATTAGCCGATCAACTTGACCAATTCAGCGTGCAAAGCAGGACCTGCAGCAATGACCATCTCGGTGCCAGCTAGGCCACCATTTCGCCCTGTTACCAGCGCTCCTGCCTCTTGGGCGATTAGTCCACCAGCAGCTAGATCCCACTCTTTTAATCCATATTCATAAAAAGCATCAAGACTGCCACTTGCTACCGAACAAAGGTCTGCGGCCCCAGCCCCAATGCGACGGATATCTCTGGCAGATTCAATTACCTTTGATACTAATTCTGCTTGAGATTTTCTAATGGCCATATCGTAGGCAAAGCCAGTAGCAATAAGAGCCCGATCTAAAGAGATGGGGTCATTACATGAAATCTTTTTCCCATTTAACGTTGCTCCACCGCCTCTAATAGCGCTCCACAATGAATTAATAGTCGGCGCATAAACAACTCCCACTTGCACGCCCTCAGAATCCTTGGCGGCGATGCTTACATTCCACCCAGCAATTCCATAGAAATAATTAACAGTGCCATCTAATGGATCAATCACCCAAGTAACGCCAGATTTAGATTCAATAGCCGAACCCTCTTCAGCCACGATTCCATCATCTGCTCTGGCTGCAAGGATTCTTGAAACTATTAATTTTTCACTTGCCAAATCCATTTGCGTGGCGAAATCGATAGCCGAGCTTTTTGTCTCAAGATCAAATACTTCAGGTCGCTTTGAGAGCAGCTCCCCTGCCTCTTTTGCGATCGAAAGGGCTAAATTAAGGATTTCAATCTTTGTGGCTTGCTCCATACGAGAATCTAACCACTCCGCCTACCCGAAAATCACCGCCTGTTATGGCAGTCTTGGCTCTGTGAGCAATGAGACTGGTGATCGCCCAACAGACCTTCGGATCGTTGGTCGTTCAGAAGATGGTTCTGATTTAGAGCTAACCGATGACACTGGTGGAAAATACGCCGTAAGAATTAGTGACACCCTTCGCTCGACTATTAATCAGCCGGTAAAATCACATTTATCAGCTGTTGTAAATATGGATGAACAACCAATTTTTAGCGTTAAAGATATCCAAGCCCGGCTTCGTGCTGGTGATTCGATGGATTCAATTTCTCGAACAACGGATTGGCCACTTGAAAAGATTGAAAGATTTGCTGGACCCATTCTCCAAGAGCGGGCCTATGTAATTGAAGTTGCACTTAAATCTGGACTACGCCGAAATGGTGAACCAACAACTTTGGGTGAAGCAACCATCGATCAACTAACTTCACATGGTGTTGACCTCGAAGATATCGAATGGAATACCCACCGAAATCACGATGGCACTTGGCAACTAGTTCTGCACTATCCAAATAATGAGGGCGCTACAACGGCCAACTGGAATTTCACCATGAATAACCGCGCGTTAAGTGCCCTAGATGATTCAGCAAGATGGATTGCTGGCGAGGCTAAACCGGCGAGAGCTCAAACACCTTCACACGGCATGGTTTATCAATCACCAACTCCAGCACCAAGGTTGGTTGCCGTTCGCGAAGAAATCACAATTACACATGATGATGTTGAAGAACATTTTATTGAAGAACTTGAACTTCAAATCCCAGATGAGTCTGATCCTAAAGATGATGGGATTGTGACTAGGCCAAAGCTTCCTTCATGGGATGACATTATGTTTGGCGGATCAAGCAACAAGAGCGAGGATGAGTAAAGAAAGTAAGTACCGTAGCAATCTCGGAGTTCTGAGATTCCTACTAGCCCTCTGGGTTTTCTTGGCTCACACAGTTCCTTGGTATGCCGTAGTTAATCAACATAAACTCCCAGTAATTGGCAAAGTCATGGCTCTGTTGCGTAAATTGCAATCAAATGGCGAACTTCATCCAGCCGTGGTTGGTTTTCTGGTTTTAAGCGGATATGTAATTTCGAGTAGTTTTCCAATGGCTAGGCAAGTACCAGCATTAAAAATTAAGGCCTGGGCGATTCGAAGGTTTTTCCGAATCTATCCGATATATCTACTAGGAATAGTTTTTGGCTTAATATTTTGGACTCTTTCTAAATCAAATCCGCTAAATATCAATCTATCTAGCACTGATCACTTAAATGCTGGATGTATTGCTGCCAAGACCACTTTGATCTCAGCCTTTACGCCATTTGGTTATCCCAACTGCGCTTTGCAGGGCAACTCCCCTTTAATTACCGCTGCTGCTGAAATGCTGCTCTATGCCATCTATGGATTAATAATTATTTGGCTAACCAAACGCCGCTTTGCCTTTATGTTCCAGAGCATTTTTATTCTTTGGTTTGGGCTAACCATTCTTACTGGATATTTAGGATCCACACATCCAAATTATGTTGCCTTTTGGATTCATGGTTCACCACTTAACTATTTATTGCCTTGGTGGCTTGGGGTATTACTTGTTCAAAAATTTACCAACCACAACTTTTTAAACTTTCTAAAGCTGGCGCTCCCAGCATTTATTCTCGGAGCAATTTGGGTACTTACTCGCCATCATTTCAACACAAATGCTTCGCAAAAATTTGTGATGGTTGAACTAAATCTGCTTTTTCTATCACTGGCCTTTGCATGCCTGATCTATCTCTTAGAACTAGCCCCGCAATTGCCTAAGGCGATTGCAAAAGTAGAAAACCTTGGCTACGCCCTATATGCCCTGCATGCCCCGCTTAGCCTATATTTATTATTTAACCACTACTCGTATCTAGAGATTGTCCTAATAAACCTGGTGGTTGTAATTGCTGCCTATGCAATTATTGAAAAGCCGCTACGTGAATTTGGCAGGAAGTTAAGCAAAATCTAATTTTGGTGAAACAAAAGCGGAATCGCAGTTTCACTTTCCACTAAGCCGCCATGATGGCCCACCATCTTGCTCTCCTCTTTAACCCGAAAAGGATCAACCAAAACTACCTCGCCATTTGGGATTGCAATTAAATCGCCAAGCCGGTCATGACTGTCGATGCTTACTTGCTCACCAAATAAACCTGCGGCAATTGCATCAGCCTTGCTATAGACACTGGCGCGATTTGCCAAGAATTCTTGCCAGCGCAAGACACTCTCATTTACCGAGCCTTGCCTTAAATAGATATGCCGAGCCCTTGGCTCTCCGCCAACCAAAGTCACATCCGCCATCAGTGGATTATCTTGACCTAAAACAATCTTCTCACCGGCGTTAATCATTCCGTGATCGGCCGTAATCCAAAGCCTGGTTCCTTTTGGTAAACGATCTCGAAGCTGGGTGATTAGTGTTGCCACAACATCTAAAGCGATTAGCCAATTTTCAGACCCGACTCCATCTTCATGCCCTGCGTGATCTAGGTGATTGATATAGAGATAAGCAAAGGAATTTTCTGGTTCCATCGCACCAATCCCCGCTTTGACTATATCTTCAATTTGATTTGCGCCAATATATTTTGCTCCGCGCAATGCTGCTTGGGTAAAGCCAGAACCCTCATATCGTTTTGCAGCAACATGGGAAACATTCACACCTTGGGCACTTGCACGTTCAAATAAAGTTGGCACACTCTGCCAAATAACCGGATCTACTCGCTCATCCCACTTAAGTGAATTAAGCAACCGGCCAGGTTCACCACTTCTAGGAACGCGAACGGTGTAACCAAGCATTCCGTGAACCCCAGGTAGGACGCCGGTGCCAAGGGAGGAGAGGTTTGTTGCCGTCGTTGATGGGAAATGAGAAGTAAGGCTTGGTAGTGAATTAACTTGCTGGAAAATTGGAAATTGCTTTCCATATTTTTCTAAAGCAGCTAAGCCCATTCCATCAATTAGCAAAAGGCATTCACGGCGGCCAGGATTCTGGGCAAGTCCTAGTTCATTTTGTGTGCCTGCAATTTCCAATCCCGAAAAGATCGAGTTAGAAAGTGCGGCTAAGCCCTGCAATGTCATGGCCCTATCTTGCCTTACTTCTCTTTTAGGATTTTTTCTCCGCGCCCAAAGGCTGGGGTACTGTGGGCTGGTGATTAAGTATTCCAAAGAAGTCAGCCAAGCCAAGGCGGCAAAGAAGCCAATCGTTGCCTTAGAGTCAACAATTATCTCCCATGGTTTGCCAAGGCCTCGAAATCTTGAAGTTGCACAAGAAGTTGAAGAAATTGTTCGAGCCTTTGGTGGGACACCAGCAACTATTGCTCTAATAGATGGTGTGATCCACGTTGGCCTTGAAAGTGATGAACTTACTCGAATTGCTAACGATGATTTAGTTGTAAAAGCATCTACCAGAGATCTTGCAATCATCGAAAGTACTAAGCAAAGTGCTGCAACTACCGTGGCAGCCACTGCCCATATCGCAAAGCTTGCTGGAATTTCAGTATTTGCTACTGGCGGTCTTGGCGGAGTGCACCGTGGTCACACATATGATGAATCTGCTGACTTATTAGCACTTGCAAACATACCAATTGTGATTGTTTGTGCCGGAGTTAAATCAATTTTAGATGTCGCGGGCACTCTTGAGCGCTTAGAGTCTTTTGCCGTACCAGTCCTTGGTTATAAGACAAATAAGTTTCCTGGTTTTTATTTAACTGATTCTGGCTTTGAAATTGAACACCGAGTTGATTCAGTAAGCCAAATTGCCGAAATTTGGAATAACCGTCATGATTTAAAGACTGATAACTGCGCGATTGTTGTGACAAACCCGGTAGAAAACCAGATGGATCTAGCTCTTCACAACAAGATCTTGGCCGACGGACTTGCTGCGGCAGAAAAGGAACACATAAGCGGAAAGGCTGTGACCCCATTTCTTCTCGAGTACTTCCACTCCTCTAGTAACGGGGAATCACTGCGGGTAAATATTGACATTATTAAATCCAATACCCAGCTAGCCACCCAAATAGCCTGCGCACTTTAAGTAAAGTTAAATGACAAAGATCCTTTGCATTGGTGACATCATGCTAGATGTCACAGCTGTCATTGGTCGCCCAATATCTGAAGGCCTTGAAACCAGGGCCAAAATCTCAACCCAAGGTGGTGGCGCAGCAGCAAATGTTGCCTCGTGGTTAGCCACTCACGGCACCTCGGCATTTCTAGTTGCAAGAGTTGGTGATGATGCTGCTGGTCAAACAGTCTTATCCGAACTAGATAGCTTTGGTGTTGAACATTCAAATAATGTAATCAAAGGCGCAAATACTGGCGTTGTAATTGTGATTGTTGGCAGAGATGGTGAGCGAACCATGTTCCCCGATTCTGGGGCTAATTCTGGGCTGGGCCTTTTAGACCTTCCAGATCTAAAACAATTCACCACTGTTTATATTTCTGGGTATAGCTTGATTAATCCAGATTCAAGATCTGGCGTAATTGAAATAATCGAGGCTGCTAAATCTAAAAATCTGCAAGTGATCTTTGACCCAGCAACAGTTGGGGTCTTAATGGAAGTTGGAATTTCAAAAGTTAATGAGTGGCTTTCCTATATGGATGCATTGATTTTAAATGAAGAAGAAGCACAATTTATTTCGGGAAAAGCAAATCCAGTTGAAGCAGCTGGTGAATTATTAAAAACTGTTAAGACAGTGGTCATTAAGAGAGGATCCAACGGCGCACTAGGTCAGGTGCGAGGTGGAGATTTAATTCAAATCCCTTCCCATCCAACAACCGTTGTGAATACCACTGGAGCTGGAGATGCCTTTGCCGCTGGATTTATTCAAATCTGGGCAACAAATGGTGATCTATCTGACGCTTTGGAAAGTGGCGCCACATTGGCAGCCAAATGTGTGGCATTAATTAGCGCTAGACCGCTTGTCGCTCCCAAGTAATCACCACTTATGTTGGCAAGATACGGCTCATGGCACGCACACCCAAAGCCGTTCTCCCTAAAGCAGGAGAGAACCCAGGACGCATAATTGATATCGACGTCTCACAAGAGATGTCGGAGTCATTCCTTGAATATGCATATTCTGTTATTTATTCACGCGCTCTTCCAGATGCACGCGACGGACTAAAGCCAGTACAACGTCGCATCTTGCATCAGATGAATGACATGGGGCTTCGCCCAGACAAGGGTCACGTTAAGTGCGCCCGCGCTGTTGGTGAAGTTATGGGTAAGTTGCACCCGCACGGAGATGGCGCAATCTATGACGCCATGGTGCGAATGGCACAAAGTTTTTCAATGCGTTTGCCGCTAATTGATGGCCATGGAAACTTCGGTTCACTAGATGCTGGTCCAGCAGCGATGCGTTATACCGAATCGCGATTGGCGCAATCTGCCATGGCTATGGTCGATGAGTCAGATGAGGATACGGTTGACTTTAGTTCCAACTACGACGGCCAACTCCTTGAGCCACAAGTACTTCCCGCAGCTTTCCCGAACCTATTGGTTAATGGCGCTACTGGTATTGCTGTTGGAATGGCAACCAATATGGCACCCCATAACCTCGGTGAAGTAATCGCAGCGACTAAGCATTTAATTGAAAACCCAAAGGCAACGCTAAAGGCTCTAATGAAGTTTGTTCCTGGGCCAGATTTTCCTACCGGCGGTGAAATTGTGGCCAAAGAAGGTATTACCGAGGCTTATGAAACAGGCCGTGGCGCATTTAAGGTCCGTGCGACAGTAGCTGTCGAGAAAGTAACGGCGCGCAAGCAAGGTCTAGTAATTACAGAGCTGCCATACAACATTGGACCTGAAAAGATCGTTGAGAAGATTGCCGACCTAGTTAAGGCTAAGAAGATTCAAGGCATCTCAGATATCGTAGATCTCTCTGATGGCCAACAAGGCACCAAGGTTGTAGTTGAACTAAAGAATGGCTTTGAGCCAGAAGATGTCTTAGAAAAGCTCTACAAGTTAACTCCGATGGAAGATCAATTCTCCATTAATGCCGTTGCCTTACTTGGAGGAAAGCCGCTTACTCTTGGCCTAAAGCAACTACTTCAAGTCTTTATCGATCACCGTATCGAAGTCATTCGTCGCCGCTCAGAATTTCGCAAAAGCAAAGCTGAAACTCGTCTAAAGCTTGTAGATGGTTTGCTAAAGGCAATCGTGGATATCGACAAGGTAATCAAGATTATCCGCGGGTCAGAAGATGCCACCGAAGCTAAAGCCGCACTAATCAAGGCCTTCAAATTAACTGATGAGCAGACCACTTACATCCTAGATATGCCACTTCGTCGTCTGACCAAGATGAGCAAGCTAGAGCTTGAGACTGAATCTAAGGAATTAAAGGCAATTGTGACCAAGCTAAAGACGCTTCTATCCTCTGAAGAAAATATAAAGGCCCAGGTAAGCCTTGAATTAGATGAGGCTTCTAAGAAGTTTGCAACACCTCGCCGTACTCGTATTGCTTAACTAAATAGCTAATACGAACTTAAGCATCGATCCGATCACGGGCAATATCTGCCGTTGAAATAAATTCCTTACGCGGTGCTACTTCGTTGCCCATAAGCAGTTCGAACATCGCTTCTGCGGCAGTTGCATCCTTCATGGTGATTCGACGTAGGGTGCGATGCATTGGATCCATCGTGGTCTCACGCAGCTGATCTGCGTCCATTTCGCCTAAGCCTTTATATCGCTGAATAGGTTCCTTCCAGCGCTTGCCAGCCTTGGTTAAATCTGAAGTCATCTTCTTCATCTCATCATCTGAATATGTGTAGTGGACTTCCCCACGCTTGCCTCCGACAACTTCAATTCTATGAAGTGGTGGCATCGCAGCAAAAACTCGGCCATCTTCAATTAATGGACGCATATAGCGTGAGAGCAAAGTCAAAAGTAAGCAGCGAATGTGGGCGCCATCAACGTCAGCATCAGACATCAAAATTACCCGACCATACCTTGCATCATCCAAAGTGAAGGTTTTGCCAGAGCCAGCGCCAATTACCTGAATAATCGATGCACACTCATTGTTTTCTAACATTTGCGAAAGTGAAGCCTTTTGAACGTTCAAAATCTTTCCACGAATTGGCAAGATTGCCTGGAACTCAGAATTTCTAGCTGCCTTTGCAGTTCCAAGAGCTGAGTCGCCCTCAACAATATAAAGCTCGGTGCGATTGGTGTCATCGGAACGGCAATCTGAAAGCTTGGTTGGAAGTGATGAGCTCTCAAGTGCATTTTTACGACGCTGCAGGTCCTTGTGAGCGCGAGCTGAGATACGAGTTCTAGATGCTTGGGCAACTTTTTCAAGAGCTGCTTTTCCAGTTGCCTTCTCAATTCGCTTTGTAGTGGCGAAGAAATTCTTCATTTCTTCTGAAACAACATTGGCAACAATCTTAGTTGCGGCAGCAGTTCCCAGAACTTCTTTCGTTTGACCTTCAAATTGTGGCTCAGACATGCGAACTGTCACAACGGCGGTGAGACCTTCTAGGACGTCATCTTTGATGACATCGATTTCATTATTTTTTAAAGTTTTAGTTGAACGAAGCGCATCATTAAATGCCTTAGTGATGGCTCGCTCAAAGCCTTGAATATGGGCGCCACCCTTTGGAGTTGAAATGATGTTTACAAAAGAGGCCACGGTTGTCTCATACCCCGTTCCCCATTGCATCGCGATATCAACACCCATCTCACGATTTACTTCCGTTGGCATCATGTGGCCCTTTTCATCTAGGACCGGAACAGTTTCGGTGTATTCACCACTACCTGAAATACGGATTACTTCGCCAAGTGCTGGATCAGGCTGCAAGAAAGCACAAAACTCAGAAATTCCACCTTTATGGAAGAAGGTTTCCGAAGTTTTTGCTTTGGTGCGATTGTCATTAACGATCAGGGTTAAACCCGGAACCAAGAAAGAGGTTTGACGAGCTCTGGCATATATATCTTCAATTGCAAGTTCAGCTTCTTTGAGGAAGATCTGGCGATCGGCCCAATACTTAATTCGCGTTCCAGTAACTTTGGCTGAAACTTTTCCAATTACGCGAAGACCAGAATTTTCTTTGAATTGTGCCTTCGGTCCATCACCATCGAAGATTCCGGCATTTCCGCGCTGGAAAGACATCCAATAAATCTTGCCATTGCGATCAACTTCAACGTCAAGTCGAGAAGACAAGGCGTTTACAACTGAAGCACCAACGCCGTGAAGGCCGCCAGAGGCTGCATATGATCCACCGCCAAATTTTCCACCTGCGTGAAGCTTTGTCATGACAACTTCCACACCAGTTAGACCTGTCTTTGGTTCCTTATCAACTGGAATACCACGACCATCATCGTGAACTTCTACCGAACCATCTGATTCGAGATTAATTTCAATATTCTTGCAATGTCCAGCAAGTGCTTCATCTACCGAGTTATCAATAATTTCCCAGAGGCAATGCATAAGACCACGAGAATCGGTTGTTCCGATATACATACCTGGGCGTTTGCGAACCGCATCTAGGCCTTCAAGAACGGCGAGATCTTTGGCGTTATAGCCATTATCGGTAGTCGAAGTTAGATCATCAGTAGCCACGGAGGTGAAGGTTATCGCCAGTTGCCGACAATTTAGGGTAAATGTGATCACTTTGCAGCAATTAATTAATATCTAGGGATTCGGATCAAAAATGAGCAAATATATTGCGATTTATGACACGCCCGAGCGTGAAAATAACTATTTTAGCGTGCGGGGAATAAAGGTTTAATGGTTTGATGTTCCCCTAGGTGAACGACCTACAGGTAGAAGAAGGAGCGAAATGACCGAGCAATTGATTCTCGAACAAACCCCGCTCAATGCTGTCGATCGTTGCGATCGTTGCGGAGCACAAGCTTATGTTCGTGCAACCTTGCTAAATGGCGGAGAACTTCTTTTCTGTGGTCACCACGCAAAGGAATATGCTGAAAAGCTAAAGCCAGTTGTTAAAGCTATTCAAGATGAGACAAGCAAATTAACTGCTGTCTCAACTGTCACTGAATCAGAATAATTAATTAAGTAATTCCTTGTGAGAGCCATCGCAAAATGGCTTCTCTTTTGAACGCCCGCATCCACACAATTTGAAGTCTGTCTTGGTTTCCAAGACATTGCCTTGGGCATCAACAAAATCAGCCGTTCCGGTAAACCGCAATGAACCGCTTTTCGGATTTATAAAGATCTTCGGATTTTCGCTCATGCCAAACTAGTTCTTAATCTAAGTAATCGCGTAGAACTTGTGATCTAGATGGGTGGCGAAGTTTGGACATCGTCTTTGATTCAATTTGGCGGATTCTTTCGCGGGTAACGCTATAGACCTTGCCAATTTCATCAAGAGTCTTTGGTTGCCCATCGGTGAGACCAAAGCGCATCTTGACAACGCCAGCTTCACGCTCTGAAAGTGTTCCAAGTACTGAATGAAGTTGTTCTTGAAGCAGCGTGAAAGAAACAGCATCTGCCGGAACAATGGCCTCAGAGTCTTCGATCAAGTCACCGAACTCTGAATCTCCTTCTTCGCCAAGTGGGGTGTGAAGTGAGATTGGTTCGCGGCCATACTTTTGAACCTCAACAACCTTCTCAGGTGTCATATCAAGTTCTTTAGCTAATTCCTCTGGGGTCGGTTCGCGTCCTAGATCTTGCAACATCTGGCGTTGAACACGAGCCAACTTGTTGATGACTTCAACCATGTGAACTGGAATACGAATTGTTCGTGCCTGATCTGCCATCGCGCGAGTGATCGCTTGGCGAATCCACCAGGTGGCATAGGTTGAGAACTTGTAACCCTTTGTGTAGTCAAACTTTTCTACTGCACGAATAAGCCCAAGGTTTCCCTCTTGAATTAGGTCTAGGAACAACATTCCACGACCGGTATAACGCTTAGCAAGTGAAACAACTAGACGAAGGTTTGCCTCAAGTAGGTGGTTCTTTGCGCGCTTGCCATCTAGAACAAGTTGCTCTAACTCGCGCTTGTACTTCTTATCAATCTTCTTTTCGTGGGTGATGATCTCATCGGCAAAGAGGCCCGCTTCAACGCGTAGAGAAAGATCAACTTCCATCTCGGCATTTAGAAGTGGCACGCGGCCAATTAGCTTTAGGTAGTCCTTTACCGGGTCAGCAGTTGCGCCAGCCGTTAGAACAGTCTGGGCTGGAGCATCATCTTCCTCAGAATCCTTGATGGTGAAGGCGTTGGCTTCATTAGTGGATTCTTCTGCAACATTAACGACACGAATCTCATTTTCTTTCTCTTCTTCAATAATCTCTTTAACGTCTTCAACTAGCGAATCAAGATCTTCAAGCTCGACTTCTTCTAGTTCGACTTCTTCACCATCGATTTTAAGTACTGCAGTCTTTGCAGCCTTTATCTCTGCCTTGCTCATTACTGGAGCAGGTGGCGGGGCAATTAATGCAAGTTCAGTCTTCTTAAGCATGCGATATGGCGATCCAAGGCCAAGCTTCTTTAACTTATCGCCCATCTTTGGCACATCAATATTTAGAACTCGAATCTCATCAACTAGATCCTTATCAACCTTTTTAGGAATCCGATTAATTGAAGTGATTCCACGAGATTCAGCCTCGGCCAAAAGGTCTTTAAGACCAATAGATGCATTCTTTGCATCAACAATCATCTGCACATCTTTTGCAGTTAGGTCAGTTTTTAACGCAATCTTTACTGGCTTTACTGGCGCCTTCTTAACTACCTTGGCCAGCTTCTTTGCAACAACTTTTTTGGCTGGCGCTTTTTTAGCAACAGTTTTCTTGGCTGCAGTCTTTTTCGCAGTCTTACTGTTTTTGAGCGCACGAGTTACAGCCACGTATCATCCTTTGATTTTCTGACCTCTGTTCGGATCAGCAATTTTAATTTTTACTGCTTTTTTACTGCTAGTGGAACCTGACGATATTATAATTTGTCCACAGCCCAATTTGCACATCGAAAAGCCTCAATGAGCCCTCGAGCGTGTCCTATTTGGAAGATTCCCCGAGCTTTATGGCAGTCCTAAGCACGTTTCCAACGGCTTCAACATCAATTAGGAATCCATCGTGGCCAAATGGGGAAGAAATCGTCACCACAGGCAGGGCTGTTGGGGTCAACTCCACAATTTCTTCTTGCAAGCGTGGTGGGAAGAGTCGGTCGCTATCAATTGAAACAACAACTACTGGGATTGTGATCGTGGCAAGTGCCTGGGCCACCCCGCCGCGATCTCGACCCACATCATGGGAGTTCATCGCCTCGGTAAGTGCAATATAAGTATTGGCATCAAATCGCTTGGCCAACTTTTGGGCTTGATGATCTAGGTAGGACTCCACGGCGTAGCGACCAGTGTCATCGCCTTGTAGCTCGCGGCCAAAGCGAACATCCATCTCAGATTCAGTTCGGTAAGTCAGATGGGCAATCCTTCTAGCAATTCCCATCCCCTCGGTTGGTCCAACTTCCTGCTCGTAGTAATCACCGTTGTTGTAGTGCCGATCAGTTTTGATAGCACGAATTTGAATTGAAGCCGCCCCAATCTGATCTCCGGTAGCTACCGCTGATGAGCCAATCGTGCAGATTGCGCCAACTAGATCAGGATATTGAATCGCCCATTCAAGTGAGCGCATGCCACCTAAGGATGGGCCTACTGCCAAAACATATTTCGAGATTCCTAGGGCTTTAGTAAGTGCAAGTTCGGCTGCCACCATGTCGCGAATGGTGATACTTGGAAACCTGCCACCAAAACGTTTTCCATCAGGAGCAATTGATGAGGGGCCAGTACTTCCCTGACAACCGCCAATTACATTAGGGCAAATTACAAAATATTTATCAGTATCAAGTGGCAGCCCAGGGCCAACCATCGAAGGCCACCAACCCGTAACATCTGACCAACCCGTCAATGCATGATTTACTAAAATTGCATTATCGCCAGTTGGGTTTAGCTCTCCCCAAGTTTGATAAGCAATCTTGGTATCAAGAAGTTTTTCACCAGATTCAAGTTCTAGATCGCCAATTTTTAGGAATTGCCTGTCACCGGGTTCCTGGCTTTCAAGCCAGGCCCCGGTAACGTGAGAATTAAAATCAGCACTCATCTGCTATTTATTTATTAGTTACTTAGTAGTTATTTAGCAGCTGCAAAACCGATAAGAATATCGGCCTTGATATCAGCGATATTTTCAATACCGACTGAAAGGCGAATAAGCCCTGGTGTCACACCAGCGGTTGCTTGCTCTGCTGGTGATAATTGAGAGTGAGTTGTTGAAGCTGGGTGAATTACTAGCGAACGAACATCACCAATATTTGCCACATGTGAGTGCAACTTAAGTGCCTCCACAAACTTCTTTCCGGCTTCAATACCCCCCTTGATTTCAAAGGAGAGAACAGAGCCACTGCCCTTTGGGGCATATTTGGTTGCAAGGGCGTTGTATTTGCTGGACTTAAGTGATGCATAGTTAACGCTCTCAACTTGTGGTTGGGCTTCTAACCACAGGGCAAGTTCTTGAGCATTTTGCACATGGCGCTCAATGCGCAGTGAGAGTGTTTCAAGTCCCTGAGCCAACAACCAAGCATTAAATGGGCTTACCGCAGCTCCCATATCTCGAAGCAAGGTTAGGCGAATGCGGAAGATGTAAGAAAGGTTGGCGCCAAAGGCAGAACCAACGCCAAGTGCTTGGGCATAAACCAAACCGTGATAGCTCTCATCAGGTTGATTAAATCCTGGGAAGCGATCTGGGTGCTTGGCATAGTCAAAAGTACCGGCATCAACAATTGCACCGACTACCGAGTTTCCATGGCCAGAAAGGAACTTGGTTGCAGAGTGAACAACTACATCTGCGCCATATTCGATTGGACGAATTAGGAAAGGAGTGGCAACGGTGTTATCCACGATTAGTGGCACGTTGTTTTTATGTGCTAGATCAGCAATGGTCTTGATATCCAAGATTTCATTCTTTGGATTAGCAATCGTCTCGCCAAAAAATGCTTTGGTGTTTGGGCGAACCGCAGCTTGCCATGATGCTGGATCTGATGGATCTTCAACGAAGGTAACTTCGATACCAAACTTCTTTAAGGTGTAGTGGAATAGATTGTAAGTTCCACCGTAAAGACTTGGTGAAGAAACAATGTGATCGCCATTTTCGGCCACATTTAGAATTGCATAAGTTGTGGCAGCCGAGCCTGAAGCAACTAGAAGGGAGGCCACGCCACCTTCAAGAGCTGCAATTCTTTGTTCAACAGCATCTTGAGTTGGGTTCATGATGCGGGTGTAGATATTTCCAAGCTCTGCTAGACCAAATAGATCTGCAGCATGCTTGGTATCGCGAAATTGATAAGCCGTTGTTTGATAGAGCGGTAGCGCGCGAGCGCCCGTTGTTGGATCGGGAACTTGACCGGCGTGCACTTGCAAAGTTTCGAATGAATATGACATAACAAACCTCCCAGAAAATAAGGGGGTAAATTGATTGCTCGAATTACCCACGCTTGACGATTGCACTTTGCAATCGACCTGGTCTTCACCCGGAGCACCCCACCGTGGTGGAGGGTTGCCGTCCAATAAGCCGGGGCTAATACTTGGAACTCGTGACCTGGGAGTACTTTAGAAAAGAAAAACTTTATTGTCTAGTCGCAAATAACTTGCAAATTACTCGAAAATTAATCGGCCCAGCTTATTTATGCTCACGCCAGGCAGAGGTGATCGGCAGTCTGCGGTCTTTGCCAAAGGCACGCTTGGAAATCTTGGTGCCAGGTGGGTATTGGCGGCGCTTATATTCAGCAAAGTCCACCATTCGAATGGTCTTAGTGGCCAACTCCTCATCAAAGCCGGCAGCTAGCACTCCCTCAAGCCCAAGATCTTCATCAATATAAATATTTAGGATTTTGTCTAAGACTTCATAATCTGGCAAGGAGTCGCTGTCCTTTTGACCCGGGCGAAGTTCGGCGCTGGGTTCTTTGGAAATTGAATTCTCTGGAATTGGGCCAACCGTTCCACGCTTTTGGGCATAGCTATTTCGCCACTTTGCCAGCTCCCAAACATCGACTTTAAATAGATCTTTAATCGGGGCATAGCCGCCCACCGCATCGCCATAAAGTGTTGAGTAACCAACTGCTAACTCTGACTTATTTCCAGTGGCTAGAACTAGATGGCCCTCTTGGTTTGAAAGCCCCATCAAGGTGGTGCCGCGAACTCTGGCCTGCAAGTTCTCTTCGGCCACGCCAGTTAAACCAAGATTAGAAAGATAGGTGGCAACCATTGGTTCAATTTCAATTACCCGATAGTTAAGCCCAATTTTCTTAGCCAGCTCTGCGGCATCAGAGAGTGAATGATCTGAGGAGTAGCGGCTGGGAAGTCCCACGCCATAAACCCGCTTGGCACCGATCGCATCTGCCGCGATTGCCGCCACTACTGCCGAATCGATTCCGCCAGAAAGTCCAAGTAATACTGAAGGGAATTTATTTTTCTCCACATAGTCACGAAGACCCACAACTAGCGCCTGCCAAATTTGGGCCGGATCCGAAAGACGTTGGGCCTTGCCGTGAGTTAATTTCGCATAAGGTGCTACTGGCTCTTGGCTAATAACAACATCTGGTTGGCTGCTAGCAACTTTAAGATCTAGATCAGCCGTCACCATTCCATCAAAGAACTGTGGGGCACGAACTAAGACATCACCATTTGCCGTTGCCACGATGCTATCGCCATCAAAAACCAAATCATCTTGGGCGCCAGTCATATTCACATAGGCAAGGGGGGCGCCAATAAATTGGGCGCGAGATTTAACTAGCTCTAGTCGAACATCAACCTTGCTTCGTTCAAATGGACTGCCATTTGCAACCAGCACTAAACCTGGGGTGCGCTTTGCTAACTCTGAAACCGGACCTTGATCTAGCCAAATATCTTCGCAAATGGCAATTGCAATATCGATGCCGTGGAAGCGAACCACTAGTGATTGGGTGCCGGGAACAAAGTTTCGGTATTCATCAAAGACACCATAATTAGGTAGGTGGTGCTTGATGTATTTAGCAACTATTTTTCCATCATGAATTAAGGCAACCGCATTTTGTGGTTTGTTATCCGCACTTTGATCTAGGTAGCCAACAACTGCGAGCATTTGGCCATGGCCCTCTCCAGCTAAACGCTTGGCTAGCGCGCTTAGCGCAGCTCGGCTGGCCGTTCTAAAAGTTTGGCGAAGGGCTAAATCTTCAACTGGGTAACCGGTAATTACCATCTCAGGCAAAAGCAGAACATGTGCACCAGCCGCACTTGCTTTATTTGCATATTCACAAATCAAATCGCTATTGCCCGCCAGCTCGCCCACAGTTGGGTTTACTTGTGCCAGGGCGATTCGAAGCTGCCCGCTGTTGCTACTCATAAGTCGAGGGTAATACAATTTCTATGTGCCAGGGACCCAGTTTGGGCCTTGAGTAAGAGGAGTAAATAATGAGCCGAATTACCATCTCGGATTTAGCTGCCATGAAAAAGCGCGGCGAAAAATGGGCCATGCTCACCAGCTATGAACAAATGAGCGCCTCAATTTTTGATCAAGCCCAAATCCCGGTCCTGCTTGTGGGCGATAGCGCCGGCAATAATTTCTTCGGTGAAGAAAATACCATTCCAGTCACCGTCGATGAATTAATCCCACTAACTAGAGCAGTAGTTAAATCCACTTCGCGCGCCCTTGTGGTGGCCGACTTTCCATTTGGCTCTTATGAATCTGGCCCGGAGCAAGCCCTGGCAACTGGCATTAGATTTTTTAAAGAAGCAAAAGCCCATGCCGTGAAACTAGAAGGCGGGGCGCGAATCGTTGCCCAAATTAAATCGCTGATTGAATCAGGAATCCCAGTAATGGGACACCTTGGTCTTACACCGCAATCTGTCCACGCCCTAGGTGGTTTTAAAGTTCAAGGTCGCGGGCAAGATGGGCAGCGAATTAAAGCCGATGCTAGAGCCCTGCAAAGTGCGGGAGTATTTGCTTTGGTCTTGGAATTAGTTCCACAAGATTTGGCTCGCGAAATTGCCCAGGAATTAACAATTCCAGTTATCGGAATTGGCGCCGGCAATGGATGTGACGCCCAGGTATTAGTTTGGACTGATTTGATGGGATTAACTCCGAGCGCGCCCAAGTTGGCCAAGGCCTATCGAAACTTAAGGCAAGAGATGACTAACGCCACCAAAGAGTGGGCAAATGATGTGGCATCTGGCCAATTCCCGGGCCCAGAACAGAGTTTTGATTAGTCTTTTTCAATAGATTAACCCCGTGCTAAAAAGATTTGCAGTTGATCTCACTCCACTGCGTAAATACCCAGATTTTAAGAACCTCTGGCTCTCTGGGCTGATCACCTATTTAGGATCGATGGTCACTTATGTGGCGTTGCCCTTTCAAATCAAGGAGCTAACCAACTCCTATATTGCAGTTGGCGCAATGGGCGCAGTCCAACTAATCCCCCTAATTATTTTTGGCCTCTATGGCGGGGTTTTAGCTGATCGTGTAGATCGCAAGAAGATGATCATCACCACCGAATTCGTGCTGATGCTCATGGTCCTAACGCTGGTTGTAAATTCAAGATTAGAAAAGCCGCATTTGATCTGGCTCTACGTTGTGGCCGGGTGCTTCTCGGCCCTTGATGGTTTGCAACGGCCAAGTGCCGATGCAATCTTGCCAAGATTGGTGGGACATGATGACCTGCCAGCAGCAAGTGCCCTGATGTCATTGCGCTGGCAATTTGGCGTGATCGTTGGTCCATCAATTGCTGGAATCTTGCTTGCCACTTCTGGAATCTCTACTGCCTACTTGGTCGATATCGCCACCTTCATTATTTCCATCACGCTACTTCTTCGAGTTAGATCTGTCGCACCGATCCCAACTAGTGATGCCGATTCAATGTCCACGATCTCTAGCCTCTTTGAGGGCATTAAATATGCTGCCTCTCGCAAAGATTTACTCGGCACATACATCGTTGATCTCTGTGCCATGTTCTTTGCCATGCCAAATGCACTCTTCCCATTTTGGGCTGATCAAATGCACGCCCGCTGGGCTTTGGGCCTGTTCTATGCCGCAGGAACAATTGGCTCAATCATCGTAACTTTGACTAGCGGTTGGATAAAGAATTATCCGCATCACGGTTTTGCCGTGATGGTTGCGGCAATTGGCTGGGGTGCGGCAATAACTTTGGCTGGGGCCACCCATTCACTGTTCTTAATAATATTTTTCTTGGCCATGGCTGGGGCATCAGATATGGTCAGCGCACTATTTCGTGGCGCAATTTGGAACCAATCAATCCCGGATCATCTGCGTGGAAGGTTGGCAGGAATCGAATTACTTTCCTATTCCGTTGGCCCACTTGGGGGCCAAATGCGCGCCGGTGGTGTTGCCGCATGGACTAATTTGCGAACATCAGTAGTCAGTGGCGGACTTCTTTGCGTCGGATTTGTTGTCTTAGCGGGCTCTGCACTGCCGAAATTCCGAAAATATGATGTCCGAACCAATGAATTTGCCGTTGAACAGCGAAAAATTCGGCTAGCAGACCGAAATTCGCCCGAAAATAGCGAAACTGATCAGTAAATTTCCTAATTTTTGTGAATTTTGCAAAAGATTTGCGAAATATATTCACTTGAAAGTGCCAAAACACATAAAAAAATGAAAAAAGAAAGTTGC
>CAIJOE010000141.1 GCA_903822245.1 uncultured Actinomycetes bacterium | reverse complement strand
GGGGAGAGTGCGGGGGATTTCGCGGCCTTCGACGCCCAAAGCTATCTGAACGGGCTTTTTGTTAATTAATTTGTAACATAAGGCTCAAAACTGTCACGAGTCTGAAACCAAAAACAGCACTTAGTTGTAACCAAGCCAGGCCAATCTATGCCCATCTCAACGGCGAGAACTTGATTCGGTCCTCAATTTGGAAAGTGGTTACAAATGACTGATGTAGTTTTAAGCGCTGGTGACACCGCATGGATGTTGGCGAGTACTGCTCTAGTACTTCTGATGACCCCCGGTCTTGCCTTCTTCTATGGCGGAATGGTTCGCACCAAGAGCGTGCTAAATATGATGATGATGTCCATGGTGACAATCGGAATCGTTAGCGTTCTCTGGGTAATTTATGGTTTTGAATTAGCTTTTGGTTATAAAGGAAAGTCTGCCTGGTATGGCGCGATTTCACTAAGTGGTCTAGGTAGCCAAGTAAATAACCTAGCTAATAACGGTGGCGTCTATCCAATTCCAGTACTTGTATTCGCTGCCTTCCAGTTGATGTTCGCAGTTATTACTCCGGCACTTATCTCTGGCGCAATTGCAGATAGAACAAAGTTCCTATCATGGGGAATCTTCGTTGCTATTTGGACCACAGTTGTTTACTTCCCAGTTGCTCACTGGGTATTCGCATTTGGTAATAAAGTTGGCGATACAGTTACCGGAGTTGGCTACTTAGCTGGTAAAGGCTTAGAAGACTTTGCTGGTGGTACTGCAGTGCATATCAATGCTGGCGCAGCAGGTCTTGCACTTGCAATCGTTTTGGGCAAGCGAATTGGGTGGCGCAAAGAAGCAATGCGCCCACATTCATTGCCACTTGTAATGCTTGGTTCAGGTCTTTTGTGGTTTGGTTGGTTTGGCTTTAATGCTGGCTCAGCTCTCGCTGCAAATGGCATTGCTGGACTTGCGTTCATGAATACCCAAGTTGCAACAGCCGGAGCCCTTCTTGGCTGGATTTTGGTTGAAAAGATTCGTAATGGACATATGACTTCACTTGGCGCTGCATCTGGCGCCGTTGCCGGACTTGTTGCAATAACTCCTGCTTGTGCATTCGTTGCACCGTGGGCAGCGGTTGTAATTGGCTTTGGCGCTGGAATTGTTTGTTCACTTGCTGTTGGTCTTAAGTATAAGTTCGGCTTTGATGATTCACTAGACGTTGTTGGTGTTCACCTTGTCGGAGGTATCTTCGGGTCACTGGCAATTGGCTTCTTTGGAACGCATGTTGTTAATAGCATCGGACTAGACGGAGTCTTCTACGGTGGCGGAACTGCGCTACTTGGCAAGCAAGCACTTGGCGTGGGCCTAGTTCTTGCCTACTCATTTATCGCAACGTTGATAATCGGATTTGCAATCGAAAAGACGATTGGCTTCCGCGTGTCTCGTGATGTTGAACTTGAAGGTATTGATCTAAACGAACATGCTGAAACTGCATATGAAACCAATAGCTCATCACGTGGAGGTTCATCACTATGAAACTGATTACCGCAATTTTAAAGCCATTCAAGTTAGATGATGTTAAAAATGCCCTTCAGGCATTTGGCATCACCGGGATGACTGTTTCAGAAGCAAGTGGTTTTGGCCGCCAGGGTGGTCATACCGAGGTTTATCGCGGAGCCGAATACACCGTTGACCTAGTTCCTAAGGTTCGCCTGGAAGTATTGGTTGATAGTAAGGAAGCCGACGCAGTAATTGATGTGATCGTCAAGGCTGCTTCAACAGGTTCAATCGGTGATGGCAAAGTCTGGTCATCCCCAGTTGATGCAATCGTTCGCGTAAGAACAGGAGAGCGCGGTACTGACGCAATTTAGTGAGGGTTAAATTGTGATTAGGTACAAGTACTCTAAGTAGATGGGAACTCGAGAGCGTCGCGATCGGTCGGATTCGATTGATCGTGAGCTCTCGAGTTCTTTTTTAGCAAGTGCAAAAGCCCATTTATCAAATCCAGAAAGTGTTGCCCTTGGCGCAGTTGGTGGTTATGGCCGAGGTGAATTAGCCCCTGGTTCAGACCTAGATTTACTTATTTTGCATGATGGATCAATTGATAGCAATGCTTTAAATGAATTCGTCAATGCATTTCTTTATCCACTTTGGAGTAGCGGTCGAGCGGTTGATAATTCTGTAAGAACTAGAAGTGAAACTCGCGATGTGGCAAGTGAAGATATTCGCGTAGCCCTTGGACTTCTAGATCTTCGGTTTGTCGCCGGCAATAAGGATTTGGTCTCTGCAGTAGATGAAGATTCGCGTGAAAGTTGGCGCAAGAATCAAAAGAAATATCTGCCAAAACTAAAACAATCACTAGAAGAGCGGGCTGAGCGCTCTGGTGAACTGGCGTTCTTGCTTGAGCCAGATTTAAAAGAAGCTAGAGGTGGGCTAAGAGATATAACAGCCCTTCACGCTATTGGAGCTAGTGGTGTTGTTCCTGTTGCGCTAGAGCGAGTTGCCCCCTCTCATGCACTGCTTTCAAATGTTCGAGATGCACTTCATGAATTATCTGGTAAATCCAGAGATCAATTACTTTTGACGGAGCAAGATCGCGTTGCTGAGCATATGGGTTTTGCCGATGCGGATATTTTGATGTTAGAGATAGCAAAAGCTGCCAGAGCCGTGGATTATCTTTTAGATCTAACTTGGCATCGCATCGATCAGCAGGCTGGTCAAAGTTGGCTAAGTAAACGAAGTCGCAAGAACAGTCCAGAGATTGCAAAAGGTTTGGTTTTGGCGGATGAAGAAATTGCGATTAAAAGTGATTATTTAATAAGCCAAGATTCAGAAATCGGACTTCGCGCAGCCGCTGCGGCAGCTCAGAGAGGACTTCCAATCTCTATAGATGCTTGTATCGCTATGGCTGAAAACTTTAAACAACTTTCTAATCCTTGGCCTAGAACAGCAAGAGAAGATTTAGTTGCACTTATCGGCGGTGGATCGCAGATGATTCGAGTTTTTGAAGCCTTAGATCAAGAAGGATTGATAGAAAAGTGGATCCCGCAGTGGAGCCATGTTCGATTCTTACCGCAGCGAAATGTTTTGCATCGTCACACAGTTGATCGGCATATGCTGGAGACTGCAGTCAAAGCTGCAGCCTTGACTAGAACAGTTAAACGCCCCGACTTATTACTTGTCGCCGCCCTATTCCACGATATTGGAAAGGGTTTTCCAGCGAAAGATCACTCAGAATATGGTGAAGAGTTGATCAGACCTCTTGCACTTCGAATTGGCTTTGATCAGCAAGATAGCGATGTCTTAGCCCTGATGGTGCGCGAGCATTTGTTGCTATCAGAAGTTGCCACCAGGCGTGACCTAGATGATCCAGCAACTATCAAATTAGTGGTCGATAAAGTTAAAGATCCCGACGCATTACAACTATTACACGCTTTGAGTATTGCTGATGGCCAAGCAACTGGGCGAACGGCTTGGAGTGATTGGAAAGCAACACTTGTTAAGACTTTGGTAGATCGCTGCCTTGCAGCTATGTCTGGCACAAAACCGGTTGCCCAACCAGACCTAATTCCAACTAAGTCCCTAAATGGAGATCTTTCAGTAACGATTTCCCAAGGTGATGGAATTTATGAAATCGATGTAGTTTCCCGAGACCAAGTAGGGCTTTTATCTATCGTAGCTGGAGTTCTAAGTATTTCTAGACTTGAAGTGAGAGCTGCTAGAACTAAGACAACTGAAGATATCGCCGTCTTTCGTTGGACCGTGGCTTTAGATCCAAATGCAACACTACCTAGTGAAGAAAAACTTTTAGAACTTATTCGTAAGGGAATTCATGGGGAGCTAGATCTCGGGCGAAAAATTGATGAGCGCATTGATAATTATCGCCGTTATCCCGGAATTCCAACTCCGCCGCCGGTTGTTTCAGTCATGAATGACATTGCTACGAGTGCAACTGTTATTGAAGTTCGCATGCACGATCGGCCAGGGGTTCTTTATTCTGTGGCTAAAGCTATTTCAAGAACTGGCGTGGATATTCGTGCTGCGATCGTCTCTACACTTGGAGCGGAAGCCTTCGACACGTTATATGTCACAGATGTCCAAGGAAATGCGCTCTCTGAAGGTCAGGCGCGATTGCTGGCAAATCAAGTAGAGAATTTACTCAACACTTATCTTTAGTAGGCTACCGCCGTGTTCGACAATCTATCTTCCAAGTTCGCAAGTGCATTCTCATCCTTGCGTGGAAAAGGTCGCCTCAAATCCAATGACTTGGCCGAGATTTGTGCCGAAATCAAAACAGCACTTTTGGATTCAGATGTGGCAATTTCAGTTGCTCAAGATTTTGTAAACAAAATCCAA
Source organism: uncultured Actinomycetes bacterium (assembly GCA_903822245.1). Lineage (GTDB taxonomy): Bacteria > Actinomycetota > Actinomycetes > Nanopelagicales > Nanopelagicaceae > AAA044-D11. The sequence goes on along the minus strand of CAIJOE010000141.1, from coordinate 5,236 downwards.
GACAGATCAGAACTGGTTCTAGAGGAGATCAATAAGAGCACTAATCCCTCACAAGCCGTCTTTAATATCGTTAATGAAGAGTTAACTTCAATCCTTGGTGGTTTAGCTAGGCGCATCAGGTTAGCAAAAAATCCACCAACCGTAATTTTGCTTACTGGTTTACAAGGTGCTGGTAAGACTTCCTTAGCTGGAAAACTAGCAAAGTATCTAAAAGATCAAGGAAATACTCCATTACTAGTTGCCTCAGATTTGCAACGACCAAATGCGGTCACCCAGCTCCAAGTTGTGGGGGAGTCGGTAAAGGTTCCAGTCTTTGCTCCCGAACCGGGTAACGGTGTTGGTGATCCAGTAAAGGTAGCAAGAGATGGAATTAATTTTGCAAAGGATAAATTCCATAACATCGTAATTGTTGATACCGCAGGTCGTTTAGGTATCGATGAGGAATTAATGGCGCAAGCTAAGCGGATTCGCGATGCAATTAATCCCGATGAAGTCTTATATGTAGTTGATGCCATGGTTGGGCAAGACGCCGTTCGTAGTGCTCAAGCCTTCCAAGAAGGTGTTGGTTTTGATGCAATTGTTCTAACAAAATTAGATGGTGATGCAAGGGGCGGAGCCGCTCTTTCAATTACACAGATTACTGGAAAACCAATTATGTTTGCGGCGACCGGTGAGAAAGTAAGCGACTTTGACCTCTTCTATCCAGATCGGATGGCTTCTCGAATTCTTGGCCTTGGCGATATCCAGACTTTGGCTGAGCAAGCAAAAAATGCATTCGATACCGATACCACTGCAAAGTTTGAAAAAAAGTTTGCCGAAGGCGAAGACTTTACCCTTGATGATTTTCTAGCCCAGCTAGAGGCAATGAAGAAGATGGGTTCGATGACCAAGTTGCTTGGCATGATTCCAGGAGCTAATTCTGGAGCAATGAAAAAACAACTTGAACAATTTGATGATTCAGAATTAGTTAAGACTCAAGCAATAGTTCAGTCGATGACACCTCTTGAGCGAAATGACCCGAAGGTATTAAATGGATCAAGACGTTCTAGAATTGCCTTAGGTAGTGGACGCCAGGTTTCTGAAGTTAATTCCTTAGTCGAACGTTTCACCCAGGCTCAGAAAATGATGAAGCAAATGCGAACTGGAAAAGGTGGAATGCAATTGCCGCCAGGCATGCAGATGCCACCAGGTATGCCAGCACCTGCTCCGATTAAGAAGCAAGCACCCGCAAAGAAGAAATCGCGCTCAGGAAACCCAGCAAAACGAGCTCTCGAGTCCTAGATCTTCTCGATTTTGGATCTACCCCTTTGGCTGGCAGAATTGGCCATCTGCAAGGGGCCCTCTACCCCCAAGCGATCGTGGCAAAACCGACACGATAAAAACCAAGGTTTGAAATTGTTGTAACGCTCCCACTGTTACCACTCTTATCGAACCGACTAAAACAAGGAGAAAGCCCTAGTGGCCGTAAAGATTCGTTTAATGCGTTTTGGAAAGATCCGTACGCCACATTTCCGTATTGTGGTTTCAGATTCACGTGCAGCTCGTAACAGCCGTGCAATCGAAGAAATCGGTCGTTATTCACCAGGATCAGAACCTTCACTTATTGAAGTTAAATCTGATCGCGCGCAATACTGGCTTGGCGTTGGTGCACAACCAACTGAAGCTGTTGAAGCGTTGCTAAAGATCACCGGCGACTGGCAAAAGGCTAAGGGCCTTCCAGGAACTGAAGGAACTTTAAAGACAATTGCAGAAAAGCCACACAAGCGCATTGCTTATGAAGCTGCTGTTAAAGAAGCTATGGCAGAACCTGCTGATGGCGCAACTACTCTTAAGAAGAAGGCAGCCGATAAATTAGCGGCTAAGTCTGCTCCTAAGGAAGAAGTTGTAGAGGCACCAGTTGCTGAGGCACCAGTTGCTGAAGCTCCAGTTGCTGAAGCACCAGCTGAAGAAGCTGTTGCACAGGCTCCAGCAGAAGAAGCTGCCGAATAATTATGATCGATGAGGCTCTAGAGCATCTAGTTAAAGGCATCGTCGATAATCCTGGTGATGTTGTAATCACCACAAAGGATCATCGTCGTGGCACAACTCTTGAAGTTCGTGTTCACCCAGATGACATTGGCAAGGTAATTGGTCGCAATGGTCGTACTGCTCGTGCTCTTCGCACAGTAGTAAGTGCAATTGCCGGACGTTCGGTTCGCGTCGATCTCATCGAGGCTGACGAGGCTCGTTAAAAGTGCTTCTTGTCGTTGCCCGTATTGGGCGCGCGCATGGAGTTCTAGGTGAGGCCACTATTGAAGTTCGTACTGACCAACCAGAAGATCGGTTTTATGTTGGCTCTGTCTTAACGACGGAGCCAACATCTTTTGGTCCACTTACTATCAAATCGGTTCGCGATCACAATGGCACACTTTTATTGGGGTTTGAAGGAATCGAAGATCGAAATCAAATTGAAAAATTGAAGAATGTACTACTGCTCTCAGATGTGGATATCCACAAAGGTTCAAATGAAGATGACTTCCACGTGCAAGAACTCTTGGGGTGCCTTGTGAGAACTGATGACGGAGTTGATTTAGGCCCGGTTGTGGATGTAATAAATTTGCCTGGTCAGGACGTTTTAGCCATAAATTACCAAGGCCGGGAAGTTCTAATTCCCTTTGTTCGAGCAATTGTTCCAGATGTTGATGTAAATGCTAAGAAAATTAGAGTCATTTTGCCAGAGGGGTTGCTAGATGAGTAATCACTTTGATGTAATCACAATATTTCCAGATTATTTTGTACCACTTGAGCTTTCTCTAATTGGTAAGGCAAAGAGTGCTGGACTAATTTCTATCGAAATTCACGACCTTCGAGCCCAAACCAATGATGTTCATGGTTCAGTAGATGACACTCCATATGGCGGCGGTGCTGGCATGGTTATGTCACCAGAGCCTTGGGGAAAAGCTATTGATGAGGTTGCGCAAGCTAATCCAGATGTTATCCACGAGCTAATTGTGTTAACCCCAGCGGGTGAGAAGCTCACACAGAAATTGGCTAATGAATTAGTTAATTCCAAGCATTTGATCTTTGCTTGTGGGCGTTATGAAGGAATAGATATTAGAGTTACAGACTTCTATCGAAGTGCGCAAAACTTTAAAGTTCGCGAAGTCTCTATTGGAGACTACGTATTAAATGGTGGGGAAGTAGCCACATTAGTAATTATGGAAGCGATAATTCGTTTAATTCCAGGAGTTATTGGTAATCCAGCATCCCTTGATGAGGAGTCCCATACTTTGGAAGGCTCTGAAGGCATTTTGGTCGAATACCCGAATTACACAAAGCCACAAGAGTGGCGCGGTCTTAAAGTGCCAGAGGTCTTATTATCTGGAAATCATGGACTAATCGCGGAGTATCGAAGAGAACAAGCCAAACTCAGAACCCAAAACCTGGGCAAGTAACTCGCTAGTAACCCATATAGGTAAGGTAAGTTCCACCCATGGCCAGCATTGATCCAAAGATCCAAGCACGATTAATTCGTGATCTTGAGCCAGATGTTGCCGTTGAATTAGAACGTCATATGAAAATCGCCAAAGATTGGTATCCCCATGAGTATGTCCCATGGAGTGAAGGTCGCACATTTGCTGGCCCACTAAATGGTGATGCTTGGGAAGCTAAAGATTCAAAACTAACAACAATTGCGCAAGATTCATTAGTTCTAAATTTGATGACCGAAGATAATCTGCCTAGTTACCACACCGAAATTGCTTTCTCTATGGGCCGTGAAGGTGCTTGGAATACTTGGATCAATCGTTGGACTGCAGAAGAAGCACGGCACTCGATCGTTATTCGTGATTACTTGATGGCCACACGAGGTGTGGACCCAGTTGAATTAGAAGATCTTCGTATGGCCCATATGCAAGTTGGCTATGAAACTCCATATGACAACGACATGCTTCACACCGTTGCCTATGTTTCTTTCCAAGAACTTGCTACTCGAATTTCTCATAGAAATACCGGCCGAATTGCAAATGATGACATTGCTGAGGGAATGCTTGCTCGCGTAGCCCTAGATGAAAATTTGCATATGCTCTTTTACCGAAACTTGCTCGGCAAAGCCCTAGATCTTGAGCCAAATGCGGCAATGATTGCAATTAAAGATGTTGTGACAAACTTCCAGATGCCTGGCGCCGGAATGCCTGGTTGGGGTAGAAAGTCTGTCCAGATTGCATTGGCTGGAATTTATGACTTGCAGTTGCACCTAGAAGACGTAGTGGCACCAGTTTTGCGCGCTTGGAATGTTTTTGATCGTACGGATCTGACCGGAGAAGGTGAAGCAGCCAGAAATGAACTTGCTGCATATATTTCCCAGGCCGAATCAGATGTTTCGCGGTTCATTGAAAAGCGTGATAATCACTTCGATCGACTAATTGCCCGTGGCCAAGAGCCAGTGCACTTAGATCGACAAGTTCTAGAGCGATAACCTCAGGTAGTTCTCACTTATCTTCTCGTTTATAGATATCTAGGGGAATAATCCCGACACGCCGACTGTTGATTAGGCATAAGGGTGGGCAATAGGACACTATCCGCCCTAGTGGCGCAATTAATTGATTGCGACAAATGATTATTAGGTAAGAGGGAGGTGCCATGGCTACCGATTACGACACCCCGCGAAAAACGGATGAAGAATTACACGAAGAATCTCTTGAAGAGTTAAAAGCTCGTCGCGCAGATGCACAATCTGGTCAAGTAGATATTGATGAGGAAGAAGCAGCGGAGAATCTCGAACTACCTGGTGCTGATCTTTCTGGAGAAGAATTAACCGTTCGCGTTGTTCCCAAGCAAGAGGATGAATTCACTTGTTCACGTTGCTTTATGGTCCATCATGCAACGCAATTAGCTAAAGGTTCTGGCGCTAGCGCAGTTTGTGTTGATTGCGCTTAATGGGCGGCAAGATTTAAAGTTTTAGATAATTCCTTCGCTCTATTGGTGCTTATTAACCAGTAGGGCGTTTTATCTTTAGGATCACGTAGTTCAATTTTTAAGCCGCGGCTTACCCAAAATCGCAATTCTAGGTAGGCAGCTGGATTGGCATTTACTCCACGAAGTGAGCGAAATTGATTTGTATCTAATTCTTGGAAATTATGAATGAAAGCCCGTTCAATGGCAGCAGGTCCTACAAGCAACCAGCCTTTTGTAACAGTAATCCAAAGCGCTGAGGCCCGCGCGGCATACATCAAGCCCAGGCTAAGAAGGACGGCAG
>CAIJOE010000140.1 GCA_903822245.1 uncultured Actinomycetes bacterium | reverse complement strand
TTCTAGGATGGTAGATATGTATACCTGTCGCTGACCATCTTCAAGAACTGAGCACTCAAGATAACGAGCCTTTTCTTGGAACTTTTCCACAATGACCCTGGCATCAAAATTGCGGGCAACTTCCATCGCATTTTTGAAATCTACCGGGTATTTGATCATTGTTATTCCAAGACCATTTGATCCTCTAGCTGGTTTAATGATTTGTGGAAATAGTACTGATGCAGCTCTAGTTGCCTGAGTAAATGGATCTCTCATCCAATACTTATTTGGGATTACGATGTGATAAGGAGTTGGAATTTCTAAACCTCGTAACAGCATCTTAAGTGTGGACTTATCGGCGCATATTGCAGAGGCGATTACATCAGATCCAACAACTCTTACGCCATGGCTTTCAAATAACCCTTGGACACTTCCTTCTATTCCAGGGACACCAGACAAAGTTAGAAAAGCGATATCAATTTCAAATATTTCTTTTGGCACTATTTGTGAAACTAAGGCGCCCTTAATCTCAGATGCGCTTTGGTTGGTTAGCTCAAAAGGCCATGTTTCTAAGGTCTTTGAAAGCGCTGTTAGGTCGCTAAAGAGCACCCATTGGCCTTCTAAGGTGACGCCAAATGCACTTACCGTGTAGTCCTTGCCTTGCAGGGTGGTGATGATGTCGCCAGCTGCCCGACATGAGCGGTGGTTATCGCTGTTCTTACCACCGAGAACTACTCCAACGTGGAACTTATCCTCTGACATGAAAACCTCTCGTTTAATGCGTTCTTGGGTCTAAAGTCTCGTATTGAGAACAGGGTTTGAGTTTAACAGTCACAAATTAATTTTAATAGGCCTATTAGAATCCTGTAGACTGACCCCACACTTGGAGACGTCGCATAGCCCGGTCGAGTGCGCCTCACTGCTAACGAGGTAAGGTGTAAAAGCCTTCAAGAGTTCAAATCTCTTCGTCTCCGCTCTAGCAAGATCATGACTACCTGAATCGGAGCTATCTTGGAAAATTTTGAAGCTTTCAATAATCACCTCCCTGTAAAGGTTAGATTCGGTGAAGGTCGAGCTCTTGCTTTGGCAGAAGTAGTTGTCGAATGTGGCGCTAGCAAAGTCTTACTTATGGTTGATGAAGGTATCGGTAAGTTCAATCCGGCAGCCCAAGCTTGCATTGATAAATTGATTGCCACACCAGGAATTTCAGTTACAACATTTGAGAAGCCAGCAGGTGAACCGACCATCGATATGGTCGATGATGCAACTAAAGCAGTTAAAGCATCGGGCGCCCAAGTGATCATTGCGCTAGGTGGCGGATCAGTAATCGATACTGCTAAAGCAGCGAGATTATGTGCCCAACTTGGCAAAACATTCCGCGAATTTCAAGCAAGTGCTCCGGAGTATCCAGTGCCAACTGTTTCATTAATCGCACTTCCAACATCAGCTGGAACTGGCTCTGAAGTATCTGGTGGTTCAGTTATTTCTGATCCAGAGGCTGGTCGCAAAGCTGGAATTGCAAATGGAAACCTTCGAGCCCAAGTAGCAATTGTTGACCCAGTGCTTACTTATTCGATGCCACCTTCGATGACTGCAAATACTGGAATCGACGCGCTGGCCCAGGCAATTGCAGGAATCATTGCTAAGTGCAGCACTCCTATTGGGGATGCAATTGGTTATGAAGCAATCCGAATGATGACACCCGCGCTAGTTGGTGCTTTCAAGGATGGTAATGACAAGGCAGCAAGAGCAGGTATGGCAGCAGGTTCGATGATGGCTGGCCTAACTATGAATATTTCAGATTGCACAGCAGAACACTCACTTGGCCAAGCGATCGGTGGTCTAAAGCACGTTCCCCACGGTTTAACCATTGGCTTAGTGCTAGTTGAGACCCTTACCCGTGAAGCAAAGGTGGTTCCAGCAAAGATGGAGCGGGTTGCCGATGCTATGGGTGTTGCCGATGATGGAAGTAAGGATGGTTCACGCGCAGTTAAAGCAGTAAAGAAGATTCTGGCTGATCTTAATTTCCCGGTACTTTCTAGCCTCGGTTTTGTTGAAGGCGATATTGATAACTTGGCAGATATTGCTTTGGCTGATTTCTTCATCACCATGGCGCCAAAGCCTTGGAGCAAGAGTGAAGTAGTTGAAGCATTTATGGCTGCGCTAAAACTAGAAAATCGCGTCGCATAGCAAATATGGCTCTTTATAAAGTAGCAATCGTGGGCGCCGGTCCTTCTGGCTACTTTGCAGCACAGGCACTACAAAACCTTTCAAGCCAAGAGCGCACATATGCAATCGATATGTTCGAACGCCTGCCAACTCCTTGGGGGCTTGTTAGAAGTGGCGTTGCACCAGATCACCCAAAGATAAAGACCGTCTCTAAAGTCTTTGAAAAGATTGCCACAAATGAAAATTTCCGCCTATTTGGAAATGTTGAATTGGGAACGGATATCTCTCTAGAACAACTACAAGAGCGCTATGACGCGGTAATTCTTGCTACGGGCAGTGCCAAAGGAAAGAAGCTCGGAATTAAAGGTGAAGAACTTACCAATTCACTTTCCTCTGCCGATTTTGTTCCTTGGTATAACGCCCACCCAGATTTTGTGGCTATTAATCCGGATTTGTCTTGCCAGACAGCAGTTGTAATTGGCGCCGGCAATGTGGCAATGGATGTGGCCAGAATGCTTGCCCTAGATCCAACTGAATTAGATCCAACTGATACGGCAGATCATGCAATAGCTTCACTAAAGGAAAGTTCGATTCGAAATGTCTTTATCTGTGCTCGTAGAGGCGC
>CAIJOE010000139.1 GCA_903822245.1 uncultured Actinomycetes bacterium | reverse complement strand
TCTCATTTATTCAGAGAACATGGAATTTAAGTTGCCTAATTCTTGCGTAAAGGCGAAAATAAATTTAGGCCTGGACAATTTTAAGTCCTCTGTCTCTGCCATTGGACTACGGGGGCGCAGTGCAAGTGAGGAGTCTACAGGGCTTTAATTCGACTCATTTTCACGCTGTCCAAGTCGCAACTTATATTGGGGTTGCATTGAAATATTTCGAATTAGCCCCGCGCCGTTTTAATCGCTCCAAGAAGCATCTTCTCTGTCAGCTTCCCCGTGAAAGTATTCTGCTGGCTGGGGTGATAACTTCCAACAACCTTGAATTTCTTTCCTTGTGGTGAAATAACCTCAAACTTTGCGCCATGAGCAAACTTTGGCTTTGGCTTTGGAATCTCAAATTCAAGTTCAATTAACTGCGAAATAAGTGCAGTCCAAGCAAAGTTACCAAGAACTAAAAATGATTTTGCCGTTGGAAGAAGAAGCTCAATCTCACGTTTCATAAAAGGAGCACAAGTTATCTTTTCTTCAATTGAAGGTTTGTTATCTGGTGGTGCACATCTAACTGCGCAAATAATCCGAGTGTCAATGAGTTCTTGACCGTCATCTTTAGCTTTACTTGTTGGGATCTTTGCTAAACCTGCCTTATGCAAAGCTTTATATAACCAATCACCTGAACTATCTCCAGTGAAAATACGTCCAGTTCTATTTGCGCCATGGGCGCCAGGTGCAAGTCCAACGATTATGAGTTTTGCATCAGCTGGACCAAAGCCTGGAACTGGCTTGCCCCAATACTTCTCATTTTCATATGACTTGCGCTTTGTGATTGCTACTTCTTGCCGCCAATCAACTAGGCGGGGACAGGCGGTGCATTTGATTACAGCTCTATCTAAATCAGCAATGCTCTTTATTCTTGAGGTTGAGTTAGCGCCCATGCCATTCCGTCCAAAATATCTGACTCTGATGCGACAAACTCTGTGGCACCTGTTGCCAGCATTACCCGCGAAAGAACTAGCGATCCTGCTGCGATTACATCTACACGGCCTGGGTGCATATAACCAAGAGCTGAAATCTCTTCGCGACTCATTAATCCAAACATCTGGGCTACTTCAATTACTTTTTGCGCAGAAACTCTTGAAAGATGAATTGCGTGGCGATCATATTCAGATAGTCCAAGTGCGGCTGCAGCCACCGTCGTAGCGGTTCCAGCAACTGCAATCAAAGTCTTAGATTCTTTGAGTGGCACAATAAATGCTGCATCTGCAATTGCTTCATCAATATCTTTGATTGCACTTTGAATCGATTCTGCCCCCGGTGGCTGTTTCTTAAAGTGGCGCTCAGACATCCGAACACAACCAATATTGACTGATTTAGCAAAATCAACTTGCTCCCCACCCAAAACAAACTCAGTTGAGCCCCCACCTATATCAACAACTAAGAAAGGTTTTTCTGCGTGGGTGAGTCCTTTGGTTGCTCCCATAAAGGAAAGAGCTGCCTCTTCAGTGCCCGCAATAACTTCTGGCTCAATGCCTAGAATTTCACGAACCCCATCAATAAAAATGTCACGGTTTGCGGCATCTCTAGTG
>CAIJOE010000138.1 GCA_903822245.1 uncultured Actinomycetes bacterium | reverse complement strand
CCAGCAGGTAATTTTTCTTCTAGACCCATTTGATTAATCCCATTCCAATCCACCGCGGCGCCAGACATAGGCATAAGCCACAAATACGGTTGCGATGAAGATGATCATTTCAACTAGACCAAATAATCCAAGTTGATCGAAGGTAACTGCCCATGGATATAAGAAGACAATCTCAATATCGAATACGATAAAAAGCATTGCGGTTAAGAAATATTTAACTGGAAAACGGCCACCACCAGCAGCTTGAGGTGAAGGTTCAATTCCACATTCATATGCATCTAATTTCGCGCGGTTATAGCGCTTTGGTCCAGTGAGTGCTGCAGCTACGACTGAGAAGGCTCCAAAGCCGAAGCCAATCGCACCTAAGACAAGTATCGGCACATATGGGTTCACAGTTGGTAATCCTAAGGGGTTGATAGCACTGGCATTAAGCGTGTGTGGTGGCTATCACTCATATATTGGGCAGAATAATTAAATTAATTAAGCCTTTTTATAGCCACTATGGATAGCGACGATTCCAAAGGTGAGGTTTTGCCAGCCAACCCGCTCCCAGCCCGCTTTTCGAAGAATGGCAGCAAGATCACTCTGATTTGGCCAGGCCATAATCGATTCTGCGAGATAGACATAAGCCTCAGGATTTGAAGCAACCCTGCGAGCAATCGGTGGAAGTGCTCGCATTAAATAACGCATGTAGATGGTGCGAAAAATAAAGTTAGTTGGCTGCGAGAATTCCACAACGACAATTCGGCCCCCAGCTTTTGTAACACGTAGCGCTTCGCGAAGTGCGCTTTGCGTATTTGCAGTATTGCGAAGTCCAAATGAAATTGTTGTTAAATCAAACTCACCATCAGTAAATGGAAGATTAAGAGCATCACCTTGAGTGAAATTTAAATCTGGATGACGTTTGCGACCAGCGTCTAACATTCCTTTAGAAAAATCTAGTGGGGTTACATTTGCGCCAGCATCAGCAAGCGGGCGACTAGATGATCCCGTACCTGCAGCAATGTCTAGAATTTTCATCCCGGCTTTTGGCGAAATAGTCGCGGTTGCCACTCGGCGCCACGCTTTTGTGCGACCAAGACTTAGGAGGTCATTTAGAAAGTCATAGCGGCGGGCAACGCCGTCGAACATGGCTGATACTTCCTCGGGCTCTTTGCCTAGATCAGCTCTACTCACACGTATATTCTTATGGGAGTAGGCTCTGACCACAAATCAAGCCAGATAATCTCGGATAAATCGAAAGGTTGCCTCTCAATGTCATTAGTGAGCACAACTACCAGCCTACGCGCTGCAGTACTTCCTCGTTCGACGGCAATATCAAATGTTGGATTACTCCTTGGTGGAACTCTTTTTCTTTCAGCAATGGCACAAATTGCAATCCCAGTTCCTGGTTCACCAGTTCCTGTAACCGGTCAAACACTTGGCGTGCTCCTACTTGGAACTGCCTACGGCGCAACACTTGGTCTATCAACTTTCGCTTTCTACCTATTAATGGGTATTGCTGGAGCACCAATTTTTGCTTCGGGATCACATGGAATTTCCAAGCTCACTGGGGCAACCGGTGGTTACTTAGTTGGAATGCTTCTTGCCTCTCTAGTTCTAGGCGCGCTTGCTGGTCGCAAGTGGGATCAGAAAATTGCAACAGTTATTCCAACAATGCTTATCGGAACCGCAATTATCTTCATCTTCGGTGTTAGCTGGTTACACATCTCCACCGGCCAGTCCTGGCGTTGGGCATTTGATAAAGGTCTGACTCCTTTTATCCTTGGTGAAGTACTAAAGATTGCAATCGCTTCTACTGCGCTCCCAACACTTTGGAGATTCGCCGCAAAGCGTTAAGCATGTCTGAATTAATAACCACCGAACTTCTCGGTGAACATCCCCCATTGAATTTGATCTCACTAGATCATGAAATCTCTGCCTCCTGGATTCGTGGTGGCGAAGGTTTAATTGGATTTGGGACTTGGCAAAAAAGTTCAGTCAAAGGAAATAATCGATTTGCTGATGCCAGAACTTGGTGGAAACAACAAGTCTCTTCTCTCAAGATTCAAAATAGCGTTCATGGCAGTGGAACTGGGCCAATTCTCTTCGCCTCATTTGCCTTTGATCCGAGCGAAGAATCTGAATTAGTTATTCCACAAGTTGTAATCGGTCACAAAGGCGGCAAGTCTTGGATAACTTGGATTGGTGAGGGCAAGCAACCAAGTATCGAAGAAATAGTAAATATTACTAAGCATGCTCCGGTCACCTTCTCTCAAGGCGCCCTAAGTGATGACACTTGGAAAGAGCGAGTTGCAACCGCTGTTAAACATATTAAAAATGGTGATCTTGAAAAAGTAGTTCTTGCAAGAGATTTAATCGCATCAAGTAGTACTGAGATTTCAACTAGATCTCTCATCAATTTCCTTGTTGAAAATTACCCTTCGACTTGGGTATTTCTAGTTTCCAATCTAATTGGTGCCACTCCAGAGCTCTTAGTTCGATTGAGTAAATCCCTGGTAACTTCCCGAGTTCTTGCCGGAACGATTAAGAAATCTGGCGATGAAGCGCGAGACCTTGGCCTTGCCGCTTCACTTGCCAAGTCTTCCAAAGACTTAGAGGAGCATGAATACGCTGTTCGTTCAGTTGCCGACGCCTTAGCTCCATATTGCTCATCGACTAACGTTCCAGAAGTGCCTTTCGTCCTTCACTTAGCCAACGTAATGCACCTTGCAACTGATGTGACCGGAGTTGTTAACGAATCTGCTAACCCAGTGGACATCTTCACGGTGATTGCTTCACTTCACCCTTCAGCTGCAGTATGTGGAACTCCGACAAACAAAGCTGATGCCTTAATTAAAGTTTTGGAATCAATGAACCGTGGCCGCTACGCCGGGCCCGTTGGTTGGATAGATGCTCGCGGTGAT
>CAIJOE010000137.1 GCA_903822245.1 uncultured Actinomycetes bacterium | reverse complement strand
CCTAACTAACTCATCCACCAGATCTTCATCCAAAATTGAACCTGAAGTATATTTAAATAATGGCGAAGCTAATACGCCTGCTAAGTTGTCAGCGTCACCAGTCAGCAAGTTGTCGAGTACAACCACAGAATCTCCACGCGCCACCAATGAATCGGCTAAATGGGAGCCAACAAAACCTGCTCCACCAGTGATTAGGTATTTCAATTCGCTCCGCGGGTGTCAATTAGTGGAACACTTCCGAGTGCATCCAGCTCAATATTATCGTGTGGGGTGGCCAATATAGCTAAATCAAAATCTTGTGAAAGCTTTGAAGATTTTTCACCACGCCAATTCTTAACAAGCTCATCATGCCAGCTTACGTTTGCACCGGCTGACTTAAGTAACTCAATAATGCGCACTGATGAACTCTCCCTCGTATCAGCAACATTCGCTTTGTATGCCACACCAATTACAATTATTTTTTTTCCTGAAAGCGATCCCAACTTCTCAACGGCTCGACCAACAAAATGCGCGGGCATTGCTGAATTTATGTCTCTTGCTAGTTCAATAAACCTAGACGGTGAGCCCGCCTCCCTTGCCGCAGATGCAAGATAAATTGGGTCTACCGGAATGCAATGTCCGCCTATGCCAGAACCAGGATAGAAAGGCATAAACCCATAAGGCTTGGTTGCGGCTGCCTCAATGACATCTAGCACATTAATATTTAGTGCGTTACACATAATGGCGATCTCGTTTATGAAAGAAATATTTATAAAACGGAATGAATTTTCTAATAGTTTAGCGGTTTCGATTACCTCAACCGATGATCCTGGTACAACTTCGGATACAAAAGTAGAATAGAATTCGGTTGCTCTAGCAAGTGCTCTATCATTCATTCCAGCGACAAGTTTGGGTGTGTTCTGCAAGTTCCATTTCTTATTTAATGGATCTATACGCTCTGGTGAAAAGACTAAATCGAATTCCTTATTCCCTAACTTATCCACAACGATTGGCGCAACAACTCGTCGCATAGTTCCCGGTGCGATTGTAGATTCAATAATTAAAAGAGCGTCTGATTTAATAAAATTAGAAATTGAATGTACTGCACTAACTAAAATCGAGTTATCAGGACTACCTTTTTCGTCCAATGGGGTTGGAACACAAACCACCACAATTGAACAATCAGAAATATCCTCAAATGAAGAGCTTGCCCGATAACCATTCTTTATCGCTTCCGCCAGTGCTGAATCAGGAATATCCTCTATGAAGCTTGTTCCCGAATTAAGCGATGCTACTAATTTTTCGTCGCGATCTATTCCTAGCACTGTGTGACCTGCGCCTGTTGCCGACATTGCTAACGGGAGGCCAACGTAGCCCTGTCCTACGATTGCAACTTTTGTTGGCATTCTCCAAGATTACAGGAGCGTTTTCAATTTATCCATATTAGATAGAGCGAAATAACTAATTCGGCTCAGTCAACCCCCCCCAAACAATTGGTTATTAATTCAGCGCACATTGTTCGAAATGCAGCAGTATGCGCATCAATATCAGCCTTGGTCGTTTCTGGTGAAACCAAAGCCATATTGTGAAATGGTGTAATTAAAAAGCCATCATTTAGCAT
>CAIJOE010000136.1 GCA_903822245.1 uncultured Actinomycetes bacterium | reverse complement strand
CAGTCTTTTCAATTCCAGATGCAACTATCTCTTTACGCAGATCCGAGAGCAAGAAGTTCTGGTTTATTACCGCCATGGAAACGGGATCAATCCAATCTTGCGGAGTTAGATCTAGATCCCAAATATGGTGATGTGAGTCAATGCGCATTTAATTTGCCTTGGTTAACCCTGGGCGACCACATTCTTAAGTGGCTCGCCTGCAGCTAGAAGTTCTAATTGCGATTGAATTAATTTTCTGGCCCTAGGTTCAAAGGCAGTTGTGTTTCCACCAACGTGTGGCACGATCATTACATTCTTTGCACTCCAAAGTGGGTGACCTTCTGGCAGTGGTTCTGGATCAGTAACATCTAATGCGGCGTGAATTCGGCCAGTATTTAATTCTTTAACAAGGGCTTCTGTATCAATGATCGGTCCACGGGCAACATTTACCAGCAGCGCACCATCTTTCATCATTGCTAGACGCTGGGCATTAAATAGATGCTTGCTTTCAGGATTTAGTGGCAAGATTAAAATGATGATATCGAGCGTTGGTAGGTAGGCATCTAGCTCTTCGATCTTCTTTGAGCCGTCGCGGCCTGACTTTGAAAAGCCAATGACTTCTACTTCAAAACCAGAAAGGTTCTTTGCTACTTGTTTACCAATTGAACCAAAGCCAATAACACCGATTTTACTATCGGAAAGTGATTGGAATCTTTGATGGTTCCATTTACTCACAGCTTGGTCGCGGGCAAAGGTTGGAAAACCTCTTCTAGATGCTAAAGCTAAAGCAACTGCTAATTCAGCTGTTGATGCATCGTGAACGCCGGAGGCATTACAAAGCGTTAAACCCGGGCGAAGAAAAGCGAGCGCATCGTCATACCCAGCATTTGGCATCTGCAGGACTGAAAGATTTGTCATCTTGCTTGCAAAATCCAGAGCTGTTTTGCCGCCCATATAAGAAGGAACATAGAAAGTAATATCGGAAAGATCAGAACTTTCTAGTGGGCGGTTGTGGGTAGAGAGCAACTGGACTCCAGCGGGTGCTTTTAGATCCGGCCACTGGGTCCAAGCGATGATCTTGCTCATTTACTAGCCCTTCCTATTCGAGTCAGAAATTACTTCCACCTTATTAATAAGGGTGCCAAGTCCGGCCACATCAATTTGAACAACATCTCCGGCCTTAAGTGAAATATCTAGCGGTGGAACTATTCCAGTTCCGGTAGACAAGATTGCTCCGTGCGGAAATTCCTGGCACCTAAATAGATAAGTAACTAGATCTTCTAGCGTGCGATTTAGCGCGCCAAGGGAAGTTTCAGCCTGCCAAGTGATCTCAGTACCACGTTGAATCTTTGCTTTGATGCTCATCGCTGTTGGCTCTGGGGCCAGCCAAGCCGGAGTTATATCCGGGCCAAGTGCAGTTGATCCGGTGTAGATCTTGGCTTGGGAGAGATAGAGCGGATTTTCACCTTCAATCGTGCGGGCCGTCATGTCGTTACAAATGGCATAGCCAATAATTTCTTGATACTTATTTATATATATCGCAACCTCTGGTTCTGGCACTGAGGCAGCAGAGTCATAGCGAATTCCAACTGGTGCACCATTTCCACGAGCGCGCACAGCAGTTGACTTCATAAAAAGCTCTGGCCGATCGGCTTCATAGACCCGCTGATAAACATCGGGCACACCGCTCTCTTCTTTTCGGGCATCACGTGAGCGAAGGTAGGTAACGCCAGCGCCCCAGAGTTCGATCTCTGGTGAAATTGGCGCTCCAAGAGTTCCGATCACAGTGGTGCGTGGGGCGCTGCCAATTAGATCAATCAACTCTTCTAGTCGATAGTGCATAACTTGCGTAAGGGTTGGCAGTTCTTTAATTGCAGAATGACTATCGCCATTTGTGATGGCAAATTGATAAGGATTTGCCGCATTGTTTAGTACTGAAAATTTCATCGCTTTCGATCCTTAATCTAGATGGAACTTTTCGGGAATTTCATGCCACCACTCATCAGCTCCAGCTTCCAATACCTTTGATTGCAAAGGTTCGGTAACTGCCCACCAACGCTTAGTCTCTGGATCTGCGGCAATTGCTGACATATCCTCTTCATAGTTACTGCCGGTGTATTCCATATAAGAAAAGAGCAAGTTCTCATATCGATAGATTGAAAAGTTCTGCACATGATTTCGTTTTAAGGTCGCTAACACCGTGGGCCAAACCTCGCGGTGGATGGCTTCATATTGCCCAATATGTTCAGGCTTTATTCCAAGAACTGCAGCAATACGTTTGGGAGCTTTAGGGGCCATTAGAGTCGCTCGATCAATCCGGCGTCTTCTAGTTCACTCCAGATATTTGCTGGAAGCTCTAGATCAAAGTCTTTAATATTTGAAAGTAATTCTGCGCTGCTTCGAGATCCAGTTAACACTGAGGTAATAGCTGGATGGCGAAGTGGGAATTGCAAGGCAGCTGCGGTTAGTGGAATTGCGCGCTCGCCAAGGAAGGCGCCGATGGCTTGGGCCCTTTTAATAATTTCATCAGAAGCAGGAAGATATTCAAAGGTTGCACCTTTAACTGGATTGGCTAGAACTCCAGAGTTAAAAATGCCACCGATAGTAATGTCCACCTTGCGCTCAATGGCATAGGGCAACAATTCTCTTTGGGCGCTTTGATCAAGCAAGGTGTATCGACCAGCGATCAATGCAATATCTAAATCAACTGCCTTCATAATCTTTATTGCCACATCGCAGAAGTTAATTCCAATGCCAATTGCTTTTATCATTCCTTGGGCTTTTAAATCAGATAGAACTGGGTAAGCATTATTTATGGCCTCATCAATATGGTCTTCTGCATCATGCATAAGTGCAATATCAATATGGTCAACGCCTAAGCGTTCTAGTGAATCATTAAATGATTTTAGAATTCCATCTCGTGAGTAATCAAAGACTGGCTGGATGTGGGGATCGGCCTCAGGAAACCACGGCATTGGTTCGGCTTTTTCCACATACTTAAGGACTCGACCAACTTTTGTCTCTAAGACATATGGTTCTTTAACGTTCTTCAAAATTCGACCAAGGCGCGTTTCAGCCATCCCGTGTCCATATAGTGGCGCGGTATCGAAGTAGTTCATGCCTTGAGATAAAGAGGTATTGATCAAATCGTCACTATCTTGATCTTTGACGCCAGCAAATAATCCAGCCAGGGGGGCGGTGCCAAGACTCAAGCGAGAAAGTTCGAGTGATGTGCGCTTCATTTGCTTCTTTTCACTATGCCGCGCCATATAAATTATCGTATAGGATTTTTGCAGGTAAGCGAAGAGCTTCTAACCAAAAAAGAACAGGAATTCAATGCCAAATATCACTGGCTTCAAGACGGTAGATGTTCGATTCCCAACTTCACGTGGGCTAGATGGCTCGGATGCAATGAATAAGGAACCGGACTATTCAGCAGCCCTAGTAATCCTTGAAACAGATGATTCAAAATTAGAAGGACACGGATTTGTATTTACCTGCGGCCGTGGAAATGACTTACAGTGCGATGCGATTTCACTTCTTGCACCATATGTTGTTGGCCGTGACCTAGATGATCTTTCAAAGACGATGGGTGAGTTAGCAAAAAGTTTGGTACGCGATTCACAGATCCGCTGGCTTGGACCTGAAAAGGGTGTTACTCAAATGGCGGCTGGTGCTGTAATTAATGCCGCGTGGGATTTAGTTACTAAGCACGCAAAGAAGCCACTTTGGAAATTCTTATCAGACCTTTCACCTGAAGAGATTGTGGAACTAATCGATTTTCGTTACATCACCGATGCGCTTACTCCAGCACAAGCCTTAGAGATCTTGAAAAAGGCGCAAGGTAATCGCGCAGCAAATGAAGCTCAACTACTTAAAGAAGGTCTACCCGCATACACCACCACTCCAGGTTGGCTTGGTTACACCGATGAGAAAATGGTTCGCTTGGCAAAGCAAGCAGTTGCTGATGGCTATAAGTTAATTAAATTAAAGTGTGGTGGAAGTTTAGAAGATGACAAGCGCCGCCTTGCTCTTGCTCGCCAAGCAGTTGGTCCAGATATCAAAATCTCGATTGATGCCAACCAAGTTTGGGATGTTAATCAGGCAATTGAATGGATTAAGGGCATTGGTGATGTGAACTTGCATTGGGTGGAAGAGCCAACAAATCCAGATGATGTTCTAGGCCATGCCGCAATTGCTAAGGCAATCGCCCCAGTCAAAGTTGCAACTGGTGAGCACGGAATGAATCGCATTATTTTCAAGCAAATGATGCAAGCAAACTCTTTCTCATTTGTCCAAATTGATGCAACTCGCGTTGCAGGGGTGAACGAGAACTTGGCAATTATCTTGATGGCAGCAAAGTTTGGTCTGCCAGTTTGTCCACACGCAGGTGGTGTTGGTCTTTGCGAGATGGTTCAACACATGGCTATGTTTGATGCAGTTGCGGTCTCTGGCCACCACAAAGATCGCGTGGTGGAATTTGTTGATCACTTGCACGAACACTTTGTGGTTCCAACAAATATTCAAAATGCGCACTATATGGCTCCAACTCTGCCAGGTGCGGGCTCCGAGATGTATGCCCAAACAATTGTTGATTTCACCTTCCCAACCGGAAAAGAATGGATAAACGCATGAGTAAAGAATTTGACGGATTAAGTGCAGCAATTACCGGAGCAGGATCAGGAATTGGTCTTGCTACAGCAAAACTACTAAGTGATCGCGGTGCGAAAGTTTATGGCCTTGATCTAAATGAAGGCGGTATGGCCGGGATTGCAACTTGGATCCAATGTGATGTTGGCGATGATAAAGCTGTTGAAGCCGCCTTTTCCAAGATTCCAGCGCTAGACATCATGATTAACAACGCGGCGATAAGTGCGGTTGGAAGTGTGGTTGATAATTCTTCCGAGGATTGGCTAAAAGTATTAAATGTCAATGTATTGGGAATTGTTCGCACTTCAAAGTCAGCAGTGCCTTTACTTAAAAAAAGCAAGCATGCCGCAATTGTTAATACATGTTCAGTTGCAGCTACTGCTGGTATTCCAAAGCGCGCACTTTATAGCGCATCAAAAGGCGCAGTACTTTCTCTAACACTTGCGATGGCTAATGATCATTTAGCTGATGGAATTCGAGTTAACTGTGTTAATCCAGGAACTGCTGACACTCCTTGGGTGCAGCGTTTGCTGGCACAAGCAGCAGACCCAGCAGCTGAGCGCAAAGCCCTAGAGGCACGTCAACCGCTAGGCCGTTTAGTTTCAGCCCAAGAGGTGGCTAGTGCAATTGCATATCTTGCAAGTCCATTGCAGGGTTCTACAACCGGAACTTCACTTACTGTCGATGGCGGCATGCAGGGTTTGCGTATTCCAAAGTGACCCCCGTTCTTGCACTTTCTGAGCGGATAGAAATTCTTAAAAAAGTAAAGAATGTGGCGATTGTTGGCGTATCCAACAAAGCGGACCGGCCAAGCTTTGGAGTAACCAAATGGTTATTGGACAATACCGATTTAAATTTATTCTTTGTAAACCCGGTGATCACAGAACTTTTTGGAAAACCAGTTTATAAATCACTTTTGGAAGTCCCAGAGTCAATTGACTTAGTTGATGTGTTTCGAAATCCCAAAGATATGGCGCCCATAATGGAAGATGCCATCGCGATAAAGGCCAAGATTTTTTGGATGCAATTAGGTATTAGTGAAGCCCAAAGCGCTGCCAAAGGCATGAGCGCAGGCCTTACTGTGGTCGAAGATGCTTGTATAAAAGTTGACTACGAAAAATTATTGTTGAACTAGTTTTCCTCAAGAATCAAGCTAACAGAGTTAATACACCATCTCTGATCAGTTGGGGTTTCATATCCTTCACCTTCAAAGACATGTCCTAGGTGGGAATCGCAATTAGCACAACGCACCTCGGTACGAACTCGCGGGGCAAGTGAGTGATCTTCAATCAAGGTAACGGCGTCATCTTTTGTTGGCGCGTAGAAGGAGGGCCATCCACAACCAGAGTGGAATTTAGTTTCGCTGCGAAAGAGTTCGGAGTTACAAACTTTGCAGCGATAACTTCCGACTTTATCTGAGTCGTTATATTCCCCAGTAAAGGGGCGTTCGGTCGCCCCTTTACGAAGAACTTCATATGAAAGCGGATCTAACTTCGCAGCTAGTTCCGCCTCATTTACTTCAAATTTACTCACGCACTAACTTTCTCACGCTTTGCAATTAATAACCATGAGAAAAAGCCCCAGATTACAAACGCACCATAGATTAAGTAGAGCGCGGCAGATGGGTAGTAACCACCCTTTATTAACAGGGGAGTTCCAACTGCGTCAACTGCAATCCAAACTAACCAAAACTCAACATAACCACGTGCTAGGCCATAGGTCGCAAGTGCTGAACCGGTGAAGATCCAGGTGTCTGGAAATGGCGCCCATGATCCGAGTGATTTGATTATGTAATAAGAGATGGTGAAGAAGATTAGAACTACTGGAACGATCTGTAGTTTTTCTTTTGTAGTGGTCCAACGAATTTGAACTGGGTTTTCATTGGCACCACGGTTCTTTAACCACTTTTGCCAGCCATAAGCGCTGACCAAGATAAATAGAACTTGTCGGCCAGCTTGGCCAAGCATGACTTTATCTTGTTGGTTTGCATCAGAAAGTCCACCAATAAATAAAGTGAAGAGAAGAACATTTCCGATTATTCCTACTGGCCAGGTCCACATTTTGCGACGCATGCCAAGAAGGGCACTTGCTAGTCCGAAGACATTTCCGATTATTTCTTTCCAGTAGATCGCTTTGGATCCGAAATGGAGTTGTGCATTAAATAGCCAGTGAATTACTGACATGGGGGTACCCGTTTCTACGTACTCCTCTCATCCGGACTTTAACCGTCGGTTCTGGAATTTCACCAAATCCACCGTTTACTGGATGTGAACGGGTCGCAGACTTTAACTGCCGGTTCGGAATTGCACCGACCCTGAAATACGTAAGGCATATCTTATTGATGTCGTAGGGATATCCAAAACTGAAATGGCTATCCTTACCGTATGACAAATCTTGCCGCTTCATCAGTTCAACTTGCCTCGGCTCTAGATGGCCTGCGGATATTTCTTCACGTGATCGGTGCAACGATTTGGGTAGGCGGCCAGTTCACCCTTGCAGCCCTTGTGCCAGTCCTTCGTAAAGCAAATCCAGAGTTGCCAAGAACAGTAGCAAAAGCATTTAACAAAATTGCCTGGCCAGCTTTTGCACTACTTATTCTTACCGGTACCTGGAACATGATGACAATTCCTAAAGATGCATCATCAAGCTATAACGCAGTCCTTGGAATAAAAATGATGGTCGTAATTCTTTCAGGAGCAGCGGCCTATCTTCATTCACGTTCTAAAAATCCAAAGTCAATTGCTATTTGGGGGTCAGTGAGCGGTCTTGCTGCAATCGGGGCTACCTATGTTGGAGTTCTCTTAGCTGGTTAAGGCCTCATGAAAAAACTTTTTAAGCGTGTAAAAAAACTCTTTACTGATCGACAAGCCTGGGTTCGCCAAATTGTGGTGGCATCAGTTGCTTCAGCAATTGCTTGGCAGGTTGGCGATTTAGTCCTTAAGGATGGCGGTGTAGTTGCCGCAATTATCTGCGCCCTAAGTATTCGAATCTCGCTCTATAAATCAGTTCGTGAAGGCTTTGGTCAAATAGTTGGAACTGCCATTGGCGCTGGAGTGGCACTGCTCTCTGTTTATGTTTTTCACTTTGGTTTAATTTCAGTTGGCGTAACCGTGCTTCTCTGTTCGGTCGTTGCCAGAGGCCTACACCTAGGTGAAGTGGCATCAGTAAATGTTCCAGTCACTGCTTTGATTGTCATTGGACCAGGATTAAGTGAAACTACAGCAGCTAGTCGCCTAACTTCCACAATGATTGGCGCTGGCATTGCAATTATCTTTTCTTATTTTTCTCATGCAAAAACTCCAGCTGAGCGCACCGTGGATAAAATTGCGCAGATCGCAACTAAAGCTGCAAAGCTTTTAGCCGAAATGTCAGAAGGAGTTGCCGCTGGTTACACCCAAAGACAAGCCGGAGATTGGTTGGCCAAAGCAAGATTATTGGTAGAAGAAATCCCTTCAGTTCGCGCACAAGCACTTGAAGCAAAGGGTTATGCAAAGTGGTTTCCAACCGCAGAGAAGGATGAGGCCGAAGAGTTATATATAAGAGGTGTGGCCGTTGAACACACAGTGGTTCAAGTTCGTACGATTGCCAGAACTCTTTTTGATTCGGTTATTGATGGTGGAATTCCGGAAAAGACAAAGCGCCAAATAGCTCATGCTTTATCAGCAGCTAGCTGGGCCATAAGTTCAAGAATTGAAGAACTGGCTGACGGTGACTCTGACTTAATCGATGAAAATGCTACCGACGATGTTCGCTCGGCTGGTATTGCTCTGACCGAAACATTAATTGAGAGTTCAAACTCGGTGGATCAAGATCACTTAGTCCGTGGAATCTCACTGGTTTCCAATATCGAAATTATTGCTGATTCTCTTGATGAAACCGCCGCTGCACTTCACTTTGTAAAGCATCCGGAAGAACCAACAATGAACAAGGTTATTCGCGTTTCTCCTATTGATCAGACGACAAACCTAGGAATGAGAATTTGGAAGCCAATTAAAAAGGCATTCCGTAAGTATTTCTAGTAGCCTTTGCCTATGAGCACACCTACGGTAAAGATTGGTCGAGACGAACACATTTGGTCATTTAATTCTCAAATGCAACCGGTTGTCACTGTCGATGCAGGAACGATAATTGAAATTGAAACTTGGGATTGTTTCACCGGCCAGGTTCAAAGCGAGAATGACACAGTTGAAAAACTTGATCTGACAAGAATTAATAGTGCGACAGGGCCTATTGCAGTCCGTGGGGCAGAACCAGGAGATTCACTTTCTGTAACTTTGATTGATATTCAACCTGGTCCACAAGGTGCTGGAATGGTTAT
>CAIJOE010000135.1 GCA_903822245.1 uncultured Actinomycetes bacterium | reverse complement strand
CAACTGCGCGATAGAACTCATCAGGGATTCGAATAAGGATTCCAGCGCCGTCGCCACTATCTGGTTCTGCGCCAGTAGCACCGCGATGCTCCATATTGCGAAGTGCAGTTAGAGCTTTTGAAACAATTTCATGTGTGGGTGTCTTATTTAAGGTAGCGACCATTGCAACACCACAAGCATCACGCTCTTGGTTTGGGTCATAAAGACCTTGCGCACTTGGCACATTTGAAAATAATGTCACGATCGCTCCTGATGAACGGTCGGGACGTCAATGGCCCAACAACTTCTAGACGAGACTTACCTCATCTAGTGAGGGGTAAGAGTAGCAACTAGATGCCTGAAACGTGAACTAGCGCTCCAATTCCTGCCGTTATGGCCATACCAGCCGAGCCCCCCAAAACTATGCGCAAGGTTGTAGTTAAGTAAGAAGAACCAGCCAAACGCGCGCTCACAATTCCAGTCCCGATAAGCCCAATGATGGTGAAGACGACAATACTTAATACTTTTGCGCCAGTGCTCGGAGCCAACGCCCCAAGGAATGGAATTATTCCGCCCGCGATATAACTAGTTGCAGAAGCAATCGAAGCTTGGACTGGGCGAGCCTTAGTGTGTTCGAACTGTCCGAGCTCATCTCGTAGATGTGCCTCAAGGGCATCTTTTTCTGTCATTACCGTTGCAACTTGAGTTGCAAGCTCGCGGCTTAAACCACGGCCTATATAGATTTCAATTAATTCTTGAAATTCTCCTTCTGGATCAACTGCCAAGTGTTCAATCTCAAGTCGACGATCAGATTCCTCAATATCATTTTGTGATCGAACTGAAATATATTCACCAACGGCCATTGACATTGCACCTGCGGTGATCGCAGCCGCTCCTGCGGTTATTAGAAAACTTCCACCCTTTGCAGCAGACACACCGATCATTAATGCGGCTGTAGCAACGAGACCATCGTTAGCGCCAAGTACGGCTGCTCGCAACCATCCAGCTTTGTGTGCCTTGTGATGAAGGTTTCGCTGATAAACATCTTCTAAAGCCATGGCTCTACTCTAATACTTTTAAACCTTAAGCTTTTGGTTTGGCACGCTCCCGGCGAAGAAAAATGAGCCCAGAGGTAGAAATTGCGATAATGCTCACCCATATATTTATGCGAAGACCCCCAATTAAGTGGGCAGAATCAATTCTGATCGATTCGATCCAGAGCCGTCCCGTTGAGTAAATGAAGATATAGGAAAGAAATACTTGTCCTGATTTAAGGTTTCTGAAGTATTTATTTTGATAAATTAAGAAAGCCCCGGCAAAGCACCAGATAGCTTCATAAAGGAATGTCGGATGGAAGGTTTCAAATTGCTCATAACCCACTGGCCTAAGTGAAAATGGAATCCTTAACCCCCAAGGCAGCGTAGTTGGACGTCCAAATAGTTCACCATTAAACCAATTGCCGAATCGACCTATCCCCTGCGCAACCAAGAGTGCTGGCGCCACAGAATCAGCAAATTCGGAAAAAGTCAGTGAAAACTTCTGCTTTTTAAAAAAAATAAATCCAACTCCGGCGCCTGCGGCAATGGCGCCCCAAATTCCAAGCCCACCTTGCCAAACTTTGAAAGCGTCACAAATATTTCCACCCTTTCCAAAATATCGATCAGGTGAAGTTATTACGTGATAAATCCGTCCTCCGATTATCCCGCTAGGAATAAGCACAAGGGCTAAATCATTTATCTCACTTGGATTACCGCCACTATCTTGATACCGGGCTCTAGTTATAAGAACCGCAATCACAATTCCCAAAAGAATAGCAAGGGCGTAGTAGTGAATAGTAAAAAATCCCAACTCTAAGTAAGAGCTACTCGGAGTTGGGATAAAGTTGTGCATCCGCTAAGTCTTACTTGACTCCAGCATCTGAAAGCGCCTTTTTAAAAGCGACT
>CAIJOE010000134.1 GCA_903822245.1 uncultured Actinomycetes bacterium | reverse complement strand
GGGCTCGAACCCGCGACATCTCGGACCACAACCGAGTGCTCTACCAGCTGAGCTACGCCCACCATGTGGGGCTAATACTACAGTTTCTACTTAGTCGTTTGGAACGAAGATATTTGAGCGGTAATAGTCCAATTCCTCGATCGAATCTCGAATATCACCCAAGGCCCGATGATTACCGGTCTTCTTGGGGGCGGCGAAATAGATGCGGGGATACCAACGGCGAGCTAACTCTTTTATAGAAGAGACATCCACAGTTCGATAGTGCAGGTAGGAATTGAATTCGGGAAGGTCTCGAGCGATAAAGCCGCGGTCAACATAAACTGAATTTCCGGCCAGTGGCGACTTGCCCGCACCGGGGGCATATTTCTCAACGTATTGCATTATCTGCTTTTGCGCTTCTTCTAGTGAAACGCCATTTGGGATCTCAGTAATCAAGCCAGAGTCAGTATGCATCTGGCGGACAAACTCATTCATGCCGTCAATCTTTTCCTGGCTGGTTTTGACCACGAGCTCGACGCCTTCACCGAGGATGTTTAACTGGGAGTCGGTGACTAGGACTGCAATTTCAACTAGCGCATCATTTACCACATCAAGGCCAGTCATCTCACAATCCACCCAGATTAGGTTGGGGGAGTCACTGGATTTTGATGCCATTTGGGGAGCCTAAACCAAGAGGTGGGCCAAGCGGTAATTTCACCTTTCGTTCACCTTCTCGTAACCTCAGTTCTACATTCCAAGGCCTGCCAGGCACCAATATCGCCTTGTGAGTTCACTCGTTATAAGCAGCGGCGTTGCACCTGATAAGCGCAAGATAACAAATAAGCCGCGGCCATCTGACATCTTTTTCCGAGGTGTTCTAACCGTAATGAGTATGTCATCACTTTTAATTCTTACATTAATCGGACTTTTTCTTTCGATCCGCGGTTTTCAAGCATTTCAAACTCAAGGACTAGGTTTTATAACAAATGTTGATTGGACTGCTGGAGTTGATGGTGGCAAAGACACTTTTGGTTTAGGCGCCATGATAGTTGGAACTCTAGTTATTTCAACGATCGCATTAGTTGTAGGTGTGCCTTTGTCAGTTTTGACTGCCCTCTACCTCACCTTTTATGCGCCAGAACGAATTAAGAAAGCTTTGGTAACACTTGTTGACCTAATGGCTTCATTTCCATCGATTCTCTATGGTCTGTGGGGATTTATAGTTTTAATGCCGATGGCTGAGTATTGGGCAAAGTTGATTCATAAGTACTTGAGTTGGATCCCAACATTTTCGATGCCATCTCCGGCATTTACGCGCTCGCCATTTATTGCTGGGCTAGTACTGGCAATCATGATTATTCCAATCGTTACTTCCGTATCACGTGAAATTTTTGGCCAAACTCCACTAGATCGTATTCAAGCTGCTTATGCACTGGGTGCAACCAAATGGGCCATGATCAAGGCAGTTGTCTTGCCATTTGGCGCCTCTGG
The DNA here is from genome assembly GCA_903822245.1 of uncultured Actinomycetes bacterium. Taxonomy (GTDB): domain Bacteria; phylum Actinomycetota; class Actinomycetes; order Nanopelagicales; family Nanopelagicaceae; genus AAA044-D11. The sequence continues at coordinate 431 of CAIJOE010000134.1, read as the reverse complement.
TGTTGTCGGTGGTGCGATGCTTGGATTAGGCCGAGCGCTGGGTGAGACTGTTGCAGTTTATTCTGTGTTAAATATTGTCTTTAAAGTTAACTTTCAAGTGCTCTATGGTTTTGGTGGAAACATCGCATCTATGATCGTAGGTAAGTGGGGCGAGGCTTCACTTACTGAATCAAAGGCGCTACTTGCTGCTGGTTTTGTGCTCTTCATAATGACTCTATTGGTTAACCTACTTGCGAATTTTATAGTTCGTCGCACTGTTAAGACAGGCAAGTAAGATGACAACTATCACTACAAGTAGCGTGCAACCACAAAAGCCGTGGAAAGTTACTAAAAAGCAACAACTTCCAAGTTTGGGACTATTAATTGGCGCCGCAGTTGTTACTTATTTAGTAGTTGCCCCAACTCCTATGAAGGGAAAGCTGGCATACGCC
>CAIJOE010000133.1 GCA_903822245.1 uncultured Actinomycetes bacterium | reverse complement strand
TCAATCTGGCCAGCTAGCCATTCACCGATTCCAGATAGCTTTACGTGACCGAATGAGTCGAGTGTTTGATCCTTAACTATTAGGTCACCATCTTGTGGAATGGCACCTTCAGCAATAACGATAATTGGCGCGTATGAAGACTTGAAACGAGAGTTAACCCATTCACAAACTTTATCCACCGAGAATTTAACTTCTGGAATCAAAATACAAGCAGCTCCGCCAGCAATACCTGAATGAAGTGCAATCCAGCCAGCATGGCGACCCATAACCTCAACTATCAAAGCACGGTGGTGTGATTCTGCAGTTGTATGGAGGCGATCGATGGCTTCAACTGCAATATTTACCGAAGTATCAAAACCAAAGGTGTAGTCAGTATTGTTTAGATCATTATCAATAGTTTTTGGGACTCCGACAACCTTCACACCAAGTGCGTCTAGCTTTGTAGCAACGCCCAGGGTGTCTTCCCCACCAATTGCAACAAGTGCGTCGATACCCATCTTTTCTAAATTCTCTTTAATCCGCTCAACGCCATTTTCAATCTTGAATGGGTTTGTACGTGATGAACCTAGAATGGTTCCACCGCGAGGCAAAATGCCACGAGTCTCTTCAATGCCAAGAGGCATCGTTAGCCCTTCTAGTGGACCCTTCCAGCCGTCACGAAATCCTACGAATTCGTAGCCATATTCTTTAACGCCTTTTCGGACAACCGCGCGGATAACCGCATTTAGACCGGGGCAATCCCCGCCGCCTGTGAGAACACCTATACGCATCTTTACTCCAGTTTATTTTCGTGATGAGAACTACTCTTAAAATATGGTCAACGATGACAGAGGAAGTCTACCCTCAAGGCAGTGGTGGATCAGTTCTACCCGTGAGTTCAGGGGCTCAAGGATTAAGTGGAGGCAAGAATGGCTCAAAAGCAGGCGCTAGTTGCGGGAATTGATTCCTCTACGCAGTCCGTCAAGGTAATGATCCGCGATGCCCACACTGGAAAATTGATTCGCGAGGGGCGTGCATCACATCCTGACGGAAGCGAAGTGGATCCAAATTCTTGGTGGAGCGCACTACAAGATGCAATTAAACAAGCAGGTGGACTTGATGATGTTTTGGCAATATCAATTGGCGCCCAACAACACGGAATGGTTGCTCTCGATAAGAATGGCGATGTGATTCGCCCGGCACTACTTTGGAATGACACCAGATCTGCAGATACAGCCAAAGATTTGAATTCAGAATTAGGTGGTGAGCAAGCAACTGCCAAAGCGGTTGGCTCAGTTCTTGTCGCTTCATTTACTGCAACAAAAGTTCGCTGGATGGCAGATCACGAACCAGAAAATGCAAAAAGAGTTGCAGCCATAGCTCTGCCCCATGATTGGCTTTCATGGAAATTATCGGGAAGTAGCGACATCAAAGACCTTGTAACTGATCGTGGCGATGCAAGTGGCACTGGCTATTTTGATCCGGTAAAAGGTGAATATCGCAAAGACATCTTTGCTAAAGCAATTAAAAGTGATCAAGAAATAATTTTTCCAAAAGTACTCCAACCTAATAAGTTTGGCCCCGCTACTAAGAGCGGAATCCCAATTGCACCAGGAACTGGTGATAACGCTGCTGCTGCCCTGGGCGTTGGCGCTCAACCTGGTGATGTGGTTGTATCACTTGGAACTAGTGGCACAGCATTTGCTGTCTCTGCAACGCCAACAAATGACCCAAGTGGAGAAGTAGCCGGCTTTTGCGATGCAACTGGAAACTTCCTTCCACTAGTTTGCACATTAAATGCAGCGAGAATCCTTGATGCTGCAGCCACCATCCTTGGCATAACTCACGATGAACTCGGCGAGCTTGCCCTGAC
>CAIJOE010000132.1 GCA_903822245.1 uncultured Actinomycetes bacterium | reverse complement strand
TGAATGAAAGCCCGTTCAATGGCAGCAGGTCCTACAAGCAACCAGCCTTTTGTAACAGTAATCCAAAGCGCTGAGGCCCGCGCGGCATACATCAAGCCCAGGCTAAGAAGGACGCCAGCGAAGATTGTTGCAATATTTCCAAGGGCGGCCCAAATAGAAAGCACGATGGATCCTGTGATAAATATTAGAAAAAGCCAGAGCCAAATGGGCCAAATCATGCGCTCTTGAAAGATCGGTACGCCATAGTTAAGGTCGCGATGTCTTTTTGAGTTACGCATGTAAGTAGCCTACTTGAAGTAGGCTTGCATCATGAGTCGCATTCCTAGCACGGTGCCACCTGAGGGAGCGCAAATTCCTGCGCGTCATCCGAAAGCTCCAATGCCCGGAACTAAGATTCCATCACACTACGGACACTGTTTTGGTTGTGGTGATTTACATCCAACAGGCCTGCATTTAGTCGCACATGCTGGCGATGGTCAGAATTTAAATGCTGTTTTTACTGTTACCGAAAATCATCAAGGTGCTCCAGGTCTTGCCCATGGTGGTTTATTGTCATTGGCTTTCGATGAAGCACTTGGAAAGTTGATGTGGTTAATTCGTTCACCGGCTGTTACCGGTCGCCTCGAAACCGATTTCCTGCTCCCAGTTCCAATCGGAACCGAACTTCATATTTCAGCCCAAATAACCGGACAAGTAAGTCGCAAAGTTTATTGCTCGGCCGAAGGTCGCTTGGGTTCAGCAGATGGACCAGTTGCGGTGAGGGCTGCCGCACTATTTATTGTTGTGCCAATGAAGCACTTCTTAGAGCAAGCTCCAAAGGAATTTATTGAGCATGTAACTGCCCACCCAGAATTGCTTGCATTCGTTGATCCAGAATTTGATATTAATCCATGAGTGTCAAAGTCTTAGTTACTCGTCTAGATGACTCGGTGCCGCTTCCAACTTATGCCAAGCCTGGGGATGCCGGGGCAGATTTAGCCACACGAGTTGATTTTACGCTGCAACCAGGTGAGCGAGCATTGATTCCAACAGGAATATCAATTGCACTTCCAAATGGATATGTGGCATTAGTACACCCACGTTCTGGCCTTGCAATAAAGCATGGAATATCAATGGTGAACACTCCGGGAACTGTCGATGCTGCATACCGAGGTGAGTTGGCTGTAATTTTAATCAATCATGATCCAAAGGAATCAATCTCTTTTAAAAAGGGTGATCGCATCGCACAATTAGTTATTCAACAGGTGGAGCACGCTGATTTTATTGAAGTCACTTCGCTACCTGGAAGCGGCCGAGGCACAGGTGGCTTTGGATCAACTGGAAAGAGTTCTTAATGCAAGAGGAAGATAAAGCAAAAGTAGTTAATGCCCTGGGTGGGACCAAGGGCATTATCGACTCAACAATTCCATCTCTTGTTTTTCTAATTGCCTTCAACATCAACCATAACTTGCGCACTTGTCTTTATATTTCTATTGCAATAGCAGGGTTGCTTGCACTTTGGCGTTTGGTACGCAAAGACACTTTGATCCATGCAATCTCAGGATTTATCGGAGTTGTATTTTGTGGCTGGTTTGCTTGGAAGACTGGATCGGCAAAGAGTTATTACGCTCCGAGCCTTTGGAAAAATACTGGCTTTGCTCTGGTCTATTTGATTTCAATTTTGGTGAAGTGGCCATTAATTGGGGTCATGCTTGGTCCAATCCTGGGAGAGAACTTTTCTTGGCGTAATGATCCAAAGCGAGCCAGAGCTTATTCGCAAGCAAGTTGGATTTGGTTTGCTCTATTTGCAATTAGATTAGCGATTCAAATTCCGCTTTATAAAGCTAATCAATTGAACGCTTTAGGCGTTGCAAATGTATTCCTTGGATTTCCACTGTATTTGGTAACACTTTGGGGGACCTGGATGGTAATTAAGTCTGTCCCAATTACTAAAACAAAGAACTAATTAGCTATAAAGCAATTCTTAAGTAAGTCTTCTGCGGCCGCTGTGGCAATAAAAATAAGTTCATCACCGGCAGAAAAAATATCATGAGCGTGTGGTGAAATTACATGACCATCTCGAACTATTGCCGCCAAGGTCGCATCTTGCGGGATTCCGATTTCTTCAACGCTCTTTCCGATGCAAGTAGCGCTATCTGGCAAGGTAATTTCAACCAAGCTAGCCTCACCCTTTTGAAGGGTGAACAGGCGAACTACATCGCCAACAGAAACTGCCTCTTCTACAATTGCAGAAATAATTCTTGGCGTTGAAACTGCCACATCAACACCCCAGGAGCTATCAAACATCCATTCATTTTTAGGATGATTTACCCGGGCAACAACGCGTGGAACTCCATATTCAGTCTTTGCAAGAAGCGATGCGACAAGATTTACCTTGTCATCACCGGTTGCAGCAATCAAAACTTGGCAGGTATCAAGTTTGGCGTTATCTAGTGAGGTGATTTCACAAACATCAGCCATCAGCCATTCAGCCGTTGGGACACTCTCCATTTTTAACGCTTTTGGGTCACGGTCGATCAATAAAACGTGATGGCCATTTTCCAAAAGTTCACGAGCAATTGAACGTCCTACGTTTCCAGCTCCAGCAATAGCAATTTTCATGAGTTAGGCCTCATCCGGTGATTTAGATAGCGCGAGTTCCACAGTCTTAAGTTCTTTATCGCTGACCATTACGTGAACTAGATCGCCTTCTTGCAGGACGGTGTTTTCATTTGGAATCATTCCTTCACCTAGTCTGGTGATGAATGCAACTCTGGCATCTGTTGATTCTTCAATTAAAGATACCGGTTTGCCAAACCAATCGTGATGTAAGTGGACCTCACAAAGTTGGATTACGCCACTGGCATCGCGCCATTCAGATCTTGATCCCTCTGGAGCAAGACGACGCATTATTTGATCCGTAGTCCAAAGAACAGTGGCAACAGTTGGGATGCCCAAACGTTGGTAAATTTCAGCTCGGGCTGGGTCATAAATACGAGCAACTACGTTGGCCACTCCATAAGTTTCGCGAGCAACTCTGGCAGCCAAAATATTTGAGTTATCGCCATTTGAAACAGCGGCAAAAGCATCAGCCTTTTCAATTCCAGCTTCAAGCAAGATATCGCGATCAAATCCAACTCCAGCGACTGTCTTTCCATTGAAATCTGCGCCTAATCGGCGAAATGCTTCCCGATTTTGGTCGATGATTGATACTGAATGGCCAGCTGCCTCTAGGTCAATAGCTAGACCCGCTCCGACGCGACCACACCCCATAATGACTACGTGCACGAAGTACAACTTACACCCATTAGGTTCATCCCATGGAATCAACCACCGATACAAGCCGCGATTTAAAGGTTGGTGATCGGGTAACGGTTGATATTGGCCCAGTGGCTCATGGAGGACACTTTGTTGCCAGACATAATGGCCAAGTTATTTTTGTCCGTCATGCGATCACCGGTGAAAAAGCTGTGGTTGAAATTACTTCAACTTCTTCAAAGCTTGCCCGTGGTGACGCAGTAGAAATCTTAAGTGCATCTAAAGATCGGGTAGTTGCCCCTTGTAAGTATTCAGTTCCTGGCGGCTGCGGTGGCTGCGATTTTCAACATGTCGAGATTAGCGCCCAGCGAGAATTAAAACGCTCAGTTATCCGTGAGCAATTTTCTAGACTTGCCAAGATGGAAATCGATTTAGATGTTATTGGAGTCGCACCCGAAGACGGCCTTTATTGGCGCACTCGCATGGATTTCTCAATTGGAAAAAATGGTAAGCCAGGACTTTTTTCCTCTAGAAGTAATGAAATTACTGAAATAGATAAATGTTTAATTGCAATTGAAGCCATAAACGAATCTGAGATTTTTACACGTACTTGGAAAGGTGAGGATCGCCTGGAACTGAGTGTTTCTAATTCTGGTGAGCGAAATTTGACCAGAGGTGGCCGCTCACTTGCCGGGCCGACTCAATTGCACGAAGTTGTAGGCGAACATACCTACACAATTTCACCTACTTCCTTCTGGCAGGCTCATAAGAATGCTCCAGCAACTTTAGTTAAGTTGGCGTTGGATTTGATGGCACTACGTCCTGGTGATCACGCTTGTGATCTTTATGGAGGTGTCGGTTTATTCACAGCGCCTATGGCTGAAGATGTTGGCGATATTGGCCGGGTACATCTAATTGAATCCAGTCACCGCGCAACCCAAGATGCGTTAAAGATTTTCGACAAGGCAAAGAATGTTCAGATTCACTCAGGAAGAGTTGAACAAAAATTGCCTTTGGTAAAACGTGCAGATGTAATTTTGTTAGACCCACCACGCACCGGTGCAGGGGAGATGGTTGTTAAAGAGATGCTGGCTAAAAAGCCACGGACCATTGTCTATATTTCTTGCGATCCAGCTTCTCTGGCCCGAGATGCCAAGAGCCTTGAGGCGGGTGGATATCACCTAGATCACATCGTTGGATTCGATCTCTTCCCAATGACCCACCACATCGAATGTGTAGCAAGGTTCACTCGAGACTAAGATAGCGGCTGTGAGTAAGAATTCATTTGACGCCAAGGCCACCTTAGAAGTTGCTGGAACCAAGTATGAGATTTTTGATATCTCCAAACTTCCTGCAGCTAACTCCCTTCCATTTAGCCTAAAAGTTCTCCTAGAAAACTTACTTCGTACTGAAGATGGGGCAAATATAACTGCAGCTCAAATTACTGCTTTGGCTAATTGGAATCCAGATTCTGAACCAAATACTGAAATTCAATTCACTCCTGCAAGAGTGATCATGCAAGACTTCACCGGAGTTCCTTGTGTCGTGGATTTAGCAACAATGCGTGAAGCTATCGTGGACCTAGGCGGAGATCCCTCGAAAGTAAACCCACTTGCGCCAGCAGAATTAGTTATTGATCACTCTGTAATTGCTGACAAGTTTGGCACTAAGACTTCTTTTGAAGAGAACACTGACATTGAATACGAACGCAACCAGGAGCGATATCGCTTTTTGCGTTGGGGACAGAGCGCCTTTGATGAGTTCAAGGTAGTTCCACCGGGAACCGGAATTGTTCACCAAGTAAATATTGAATATCTGGCTCGAGTTGTAATGACTCGCACAGTTGATGGAGCTCTTCGTGCCTATCCAGATACTGTCGTTGGAACCGATTCTCACACAACGATGGTCAATGGACTTGGCGTCCTTGGCTGGGGCGTAGGGGGAATCGAAGCTGAAGCTGCGCTACTTGGCCAACCAGTTTCAATGCTAATTCCTAGGGTTGTTGGATTTAAATTAAATGGTCAACTTCCAGTTGGCACCACCGCAACTGACTTGGTACTCACTATTACCGAAATGCTTCGTAAGCACGGAGTAGTTGGAAAGTTTGTTGAGTTCTACGGCCCTGGAGTAAGTGCGCTGCCTATGGCTAACCGCACAACAATTGGAAACATGTCACCTGAATATGGTTCAACATGTGCGATCTTCCCAATTGATGAAGAAACTATTCGCTACCTTTCACTTACTGGCAGAAGCGCTGATCAACTTGCACTTGTCGAGCAATATGCCAAGAAGGTTGGTCTGTGGCACAACCCTGAGATCTCCCCTCGCTTCTCAGAGAACTTAGAACTAGAACTTTCAACCATTGTTCCTTCTATCGCAGGACCAAAACGCCCACAAGATCGAATCTCACTTAGTGATGCAAAAAAGTCTTATGAGAAGGTAAGCCCAAGTTACTTCTCAGATAAAACTTCAAATGCGAGCATTCCAGTATCAGTCAATGGAAATTCAACTACTGTGCAAAATGGCGCAGTTGTTATCGCCTCAATTACTTCTTGCACTAATACTTCAAACCCAAGTGTCATGATTGGCGCAGCCTTACTTGCAAAGAAGGCAGTAGAAAAAGGACTTAAGAGCAAGCCATGGGTTAAGACCACCCTGGCGCCAGGCTCTAAAGTTGTAACTGATTATTACGACAAGGCCGGTCTGACCACCTATATGGAGGCGCTGGGCTTTAACTTGGTTGGCTATGGGTGCGTTACCTGCATTGGTAACTCAGGCCCACTTCCAATTGAAATTAGCAAAGCTATTAATGAAAATGATCTTGCAGTTTCTGCAGTCTTATCTGGAAACCGTAACTTTGAGGGACGTATTAGTCCAGATGTGAAGATGAATTACTTGGCTTCTCCGCCATTAGTAGTTGCCTATGCATTAGCTGGCACCATGAACCATGATTTTGACTCAGATCCAATCGGTAAAGATCAAAGTGGAAAAGATGTATTTTTAGCCGATATCTGGCCAAGTGCTGCAGAAATTCAAAGCGTCATTGATTCCTCAATTTCTTCTGAGATGTTTACCAAGGATTACGCAAGTGTCTTTGAAGGAGATCACCGTTGGAAGTCACTTGCTACCCCAACAGGCAAGACTTTCGAATGGGATGCTAAATCAACGTATGTAAGAAAGCCTCCTTATTTTGAAGGCATGCCTAGAAATCCAAAGCCAGTAACTGATATTGCAAATGCAAGAGTTTTGGCAATTCTCGGCAATTCTGTAACTACTGATCACATTTCACCGGCGGGAAATATCAAGGCAGATTCACCTGCTGGCAAGTATTTAGCCGATCATGGAATTGAGCGAGCTGATTTCAATTCTTATGGCTCTCGTCGCGGAAATCACGAAGTTATGATTCGTGGAACCTTCGCCAATATTCGCTTGAAGAATTTATTACTAAACGGAGTTGAAGGTGGTTTTACTCGAAACTTCTTAAGTAATGGCGAGCAATCAACAATTTATGATGCATCAATGGCATATCAATTGGCTAACGTTGCGTTAGTTATACTTGCTGGAAAAGAATATGGCTCCGGATCTTCGCGCGACTGGGCAGCAAAGGGAACGGCATTACTTGGAGTCAAAGCAGTTATTGCCGAGAGCTTTGAACGTATTCACCGCTCCAACTTAATTGGTATGGGTGTACTTCCATTACAATTTGAACCTGGTAGTAACGCCCAAAGCTTGGGACTCACAGGTGAAGAAGTCTTCTCGATAACTGGAATCGAAGAACTAAATTCGGGCTCAACCCCCAAGAAGGTCAAGGTCGTGGCCGGGGAAAAGAGCTTCAATGCGATCGTGAGAATTGATACTCCAGGTGAAGCCGACTACTTCCGCCATGGTGGAATCATGCAATATGTTCTGCGTTCACTTCTTGGCTAAGGTTTTAGTCAGATAAGATAAGGCGATAATGTCGAAACGTTTGGAAGACTTCACTGGTCCTAGTGACCTGGCTAAGTATTCCTATTCTGAATTGGATGAAATAGCCCAAGAAATTCGAGATTTTTTAATTGCAAAGGTTTCTAAAACTGGTGGACATTTAGGTCCAAATCTCGGGGTAGTCGAGCTAACTATGGCGATCCATCGAGTGTTCCAATCTCCTAAAGATGTAATTGTCTTTGATACCGGGCATCAAAGTTATGTTCATAAGATTTTGACTGGCAGAGCTAAGGGTTTTGATAAGTTACGTCAGCGCGGAGGAGTGGCTGGTTACCCAAATCGTGTCGAAAGTGAACACGACGTAATTGAAAATTCGCATGCCTCAACCGCACTTTCTTGGTCTGATGGCATTGCAAGAGCTTTCCAAATCCAGGGTGAAAAGAAACGAACCGTTGTTTGCGTAGTAGGCGATGGAGCATTAACTGGTGGCATGGCCTGGGAAGCGCTCAATAACATAGCTTCAAATGATGATCTTCGTTTGGTAATAGTTGTAAACGATAATGAGCGATCATATTCACCAACTATTGGCGGCTTGGCCACTTATTTATCAACCCTTCGAACTACCAGTGGTTATGAAAAGTTTTTGGACTGGGGCAAGGGAGTTCTTGAAAAGACACCAGTTCTCGGTCAACCAATTTACGAAACTTTGCATGGCGTTAAAAAGGGCTTAAAAGACATTGTCGCCCCACAAGGAATGTTTGAAGATTTAGGTCTTAAGTATTTTGGCCCAGTAAATGGCCATGACATCGAAGAACTAGAACATTCACTTGAGCAAGCTAAGAATTTTGGTCAACCGGTAATTGTTCATGTGATTACCGAAAAGGGTCGTGGCTATGGCCCAGCTATCAATGACGAGGCTGAGAAATTCCATGCCGTTGGCGTGGTTGATCCAGAAACTGGAAAGCCAGTAAAGAAGTCAGAGCCAAATTGGACATCAGTTTTCTCGGATGAAATCGCTGCAATTGGCGCTGAACGCGAGGATGTCGTGGCAATAACTGCTGCGATGCTTGGACCAACTGGTCTTGAGAAATTTCAGAAACTATTTCCTAAACGAACAATTGACGTTGGCATCGCCGAACAACATGCAACTACGGCAGCGGCAGGAATGGCCTTTGCTGGCCTTCATCCAGTACTAGCGCTTTATTCAACATTTCTAAATCGCGCTTTCGATCAATTGTTATTAGATGTGGCACTTCATAAGGCGGGAGTGACCTTTGTATTGGATCGCGCTGGTATTACTGGTGATGATGGGCCATCACACCATGGAATTTGGGATCTAGCTATTGGTGGAATTGTTCCAACTCTTCGAGTTGCAGCCCCTAGAGATGGCGCCAGGTTAAAGGAAACTCTGCGTGAAGCCATAGATGTTAGTGACGCCCCAACCTTAATTAGATTTCCCAAGGGGGCTGTTGGTCCAGATATTCCAGCCTTTGAACGTCGCGATGGAATTGACGTTTTATATCGCGGAGAGAGCGCGGATGTGCTTCTAGTAAGTGTTGGTTGTATGGCTGCGATGAGCGTTGAAGCAGCTGCCCAAGCATATCGCGAGGGTGTTGGCGTAACAGTTATTGATCTGCGTTGGGTAAAGCCAATTGCTTTAAGTTTACTAACCATGGCACGTCGATATAAGAGCGTTGTAGTTATCGAAGATGGAATTAGACATGGTGGAATTGCCAGCACAATTTCTGAACTGTTTAGAGATAATGATCTACAAGTTCCAATCCATTCGATTGGAATTCCACTTGAATTTATCCAGCATTCAAAGCGGGGAGAGATTCTTAGCGATCTTGGAATTTCTGTTCAAAACATCACCCAGCAACTTGTGACTTGGAGCAGCCAGCTAAAGGATGATTTTATTTTGGAAGCGAAGCAACTCCCGGTGGATGAAAACGAGATCCGCAAACCTGCTCACTAATTCCTTCGCGATCTAAGTAAGGCAAGATGCCACCTAAGTGAAGTGGCCACCCGCATCCAAGTAACATGCACAAATCAATTTCGGCTGCTGTGGCAACGACACCTTCATCTAGCATCATTCGAGCTTCCAAAGCTAAGGCCGTTAGCGCCCGAACTCTTACTTGCTCGGTTGTAGAGGCGCTAGTTCCTTGTTTTAGTAGTGCTAAGGCAGCTGGATTTGGTGATGACTTACCGCTCTCATCTTTGAGATAGAAAGTTTTTACCCCTTGGCTAACAAAGGCTTGCATAGTGGGGGAGATCTTGTAACGCTCGCCGAGGTTGGCATTTAGTGTCGTAGCAACATGAAGTGCAACACCTGGGCCAACGAGACCTAAAAGCTCAAGTGATGTCATTGGCAAACCAAGTGGTTTCATAGCCGCATCTGCCACTTCTGGTGAAGTTCCTTCATCAATCGCATCGGTAATCTCGCCCATAAACCTGGTTAGTAGGCGATTAACGACAAAAGCCGGAGAGTCTTTAACTATGACCATCGTCTTCTTAAGTTCTTTGCCAACCGCTACGGCCGTTGCCGTGGTTTGATCATCGGTTGCTGGCGTTCGGGCAATTTCTAGAAGTGGCATCACTGCAACCGGGTTAAAGAAGTGAAAGCCAATTACTCGCTCTGGGTTTGCAAGTCCATCAGACATCTTGGTGACCGAGAGAGATGAAGTGTTGGTTGCCAATATACATTCTGGTGAAACGATTGATTCTAGTTCTTTAAAAAGTTTCTTCTTTAGTTCAAGTTCTTCAAAAATTGCTTCAATCACAAAGTTTGCATCGGCAAATATTGCCTTATCTGTAGATCCCGTAATTAAGGCAGAAAGGCGCATCGCCGTCTCTGGGCTTATACGTTTCTTCTCAACAAGCTTGGTTAGCTCACCCTTGATGTAAGTAAGACCTTTATCAACTCGCTCTTGATCAAGATCAGTAATAACAACTGGGCACTTCAAATTACGCAACATAAGCAGGGCGAGTTGGGATGCCATTAGACCTGCGCCCACCACTCCTACCTTTGTGACTTTGCGAGCAAGTGCTGGCTTAGGAGCTCCCTCAACTTTCTTGCGCTTTTTTTGAATTAAATTAAAGGCATAAAGGGAAGCACGAAGTGGATCGCTCATAGTTAATTGGGCTAGTGCGGCATCCTCAGCGTCAAAACCAGCACTAAAAGTATTTGTCTTGGCTGCGCTAATTAATTCAAGTGCTTTTAGTGGGGCCGCTACTTCGCCTCCGCCATACTTTTTTGCAATTGCAGCTCGGCCGGTAGCCAAGGCCTTCTCCCATCTCGCATCATCACCTGTGTGATCTGCTCGTTCAATCTTTTTCTCACCTTTTAACACTTGAGCTGCAAAACGAATGGAATTTTCTAGAAAATCTGCTGGTTCAAATACTGCGTCGGTAACACCAAGGGCTAGAGCATCTTTGGATTTCATCATGGTGTTGTTATTTAGCGCATTTAGGATTATTACTTGGACAGCATTTTCTGGTCCAATTAGTTTTGGCAAAATCGTTGCCCCGCCCCAACCTGGCACAAGTCCGAGGAAGCATTCTGGAAGCGCGCTAAAGGTGGTTGTGGCCATGGTTCGATAATTACAATGAAGTCCAACTTCTAGTCCACCGCCAAGTGCCAAACCATTGATGAAGGCAAATGTTGGCTTCTTAGATTCACCTAACCTGCGAAACACATCATGACCAAGCTTTCCAATGGCTAGCGCTTGAGATTTTTGAGTTAGAAATGCCAAAGCGGAGAGATCCGCGCCAGCTGCAAAAATAAATGGCTTGCCGGTAATTGCAATTGCAATACTTGAACTTGCTTGCGCCGCAGTAATCGCGTCATTTAATGAAGCTAAAGATTTCCCACCAAAAGTATTTGGCCGATTGTGATCCATGCCGTTATCTAAAGTAATAAGGGAAAGGCTTGCCGAAATACCAAAAAGTGAGAGGTCCACTTCCCGTAGTAAGGCGTGGGTGATGACTTCTTCTGGAGCGCCTTCTGGCAACAAGATTTCAGCCATGGCTAAGCGCCCTTCTTGTAATGTGGGTTTTGCCAAATAACTGTGCCACCCATACCAAGACCAATACACATTGAGGTTAAGCCGTATTCAACCTCTGGATGTTCTTCAAATGAGCGAGCCAGATTTAACATTAAGCGAATCCCAGATGATGCAAGGGGATGGCCAACTGCAATCGCACCGCCAAATGGATTAACTCGCTTATCATCATCGGCAATGCCAAAGTGATCTAAAAAGGCGAGTACTTGGATTGCAAATGCTTCATTGATTTCAAATAGCCCAATATCTTCTATTTTAAGCCCCGCTTTTGTTAGCGCTTTGATCGTGGCTGGTACTGGCCCATAACCCATAATCTCTGGCTCAACTCCGGCAAATTGCAAAAGAAACTAACTTTGCTTTGATGCCAAGACC